>JANWXA010000206.1 GCA_025055465.1 Candidatus Kapaibacterium sp. | reverse complement strand
GGTGGTGCTCTTCTGCGCTACACGCCCTCCACATGTCGTGATTGCAGACGTTCTCATCCTGCCCACAGCACAGGCTAGCACATGGCTGGTCCACCGGCAAGGCCCACGGTGAATTACAGTATCCCACGCTCCCGCAAACTGGTGTACGCCTCACCGGCGATAATGAGATGATCCAACACTGGGATGTCTATGACTTTCCCCGCCTGTACTAACTGCCGCGTTAGCGCTATATCTTCCGGAGAAGGCTCCGTGTTGCCCGAGGGATGATTGTGCAGCAAGATAACGGCAGCGGCGCTTTCCGTAATAGCCAGACGAAAGACTTCCCGAGGATGAGCCAGGCTGGCAGTCAGCGTCCCTTCGCTGACGAGGGCCTCTCGAACTATTTGATTGGCAGCATTGAGCAGTA
Source organism: Candidatus Kapaibacterium sp. (assembly GCA_025055465.1). Taxonomy (GTDB): domain Bacteria; phylum Bacteroidota; class Ignavibacteria; order Kapaibacteriales; family HRBIN21; genus HRBIN21. The sequence continues at coordinate 2,528 of JANWXA010000206.1, read as the reverse complement.
GAACGCGAAACGACTCTGTGCGGGCCCCGCGCAAGCGCGGGATGTATAGACGGGCTACATCTTCGGGAGAGCGAATAACCTTCCGTGCAGCAAAGGGCTCTGCTTGCAACCGCCGCGCCAGCTCGAAGGCCGCCGAGAGCACTACTGCCCGCACTGTGCCCATTCCTCGGACAGTGCGCAGCTCGCTGACATCGCGTGAGGCCAGCTCCGTCAAGCTCCCAAAGCGCTGCAACAGTTCACGAGCAACATCCACGGCTGAAAAACCATACGTCCCCGACCCAATCAGGATTGCCAGCAGTTCAGCGTCCGCAAGCACGCCTGGCCCATATCGCTGAAGACGCTCTCGCGGGCGCTCGTCTTCCCGCCATTCTCGAATGGTTCGGTACGGGAGCTGTTCCGCTACTCGGGTCTGAGAACCTCGTGAAGCCATTGCAAGTAAGGCTCAGCCGAAACCCCTAACGGCAGTGCGATGATTTCGGGAACATCGTAAGGATGCAACTCAGTCACCCGTTGCTGGAGCGCCTCCAAAAGCTCCTGGTGGGTCTTCACGATAAGAAGCGCCTCCTGTGCCTCGTGGAGTGCATCCTTCCAGCTAAAGTACGAATAAACCGTCGGTACCACGTTACAGCATGCCGCCAGGTGCTCCGCCACCAGCACACGAGCCAACTGCCGGGCATTCTCCAGCGATGGTGTTGTGATGAACATGACATAGAATTTGGCAGCATTCTGCATAACTTTGCTTCCCCGCACGTCACACTATTCGCAATTTAGCGAAAATGGTAGAGCTACTTGTGCTCTACCTCCACGCGGTAGCAGCCCTTTATGCCTTTACGAAGCGCTGGCAAGAGCATGGATTCACCGGGGGCATCCTGGCGGTCACCTTCATCGGCTTTCTGTTTTTGCTGGGCTGGAGCCTAAGCGGTGCGCTCGCGCGCATACTATTCCCCAGCCCTATGCTAACACCATGGCTCAGCCGGGATGCTGTCGGACTACTCATACTGCTGCCAGCAGAAATAGCACTGTTCATCACCCTCTTCGTAAGACGGTAATGCCCCTTCACGGGGGACACGAAATCAACTCATGGTGACGTCTTTTCATGTGTATAAGAGGGGACCCCCCAACCTCGATGGATACCATAGAACGGATACGCACCAGCATTGCTCAGGTTCGGGATCCAGACGTAGCAGCCACGCTTAGCGAACTCAATGCCATCCACGATATCCAACTACGTGACGGTGTCGTAAAGCTATATCTGGAACTGATCCCTCCTCTACAGTGGGTTGCCCGGCACATAGACCTGAGCTGTCGTGAGGCCATAGCGGCCTCTGTTCCGGGGGTGGACGTCCATATTTTCGTCCGGGAGCGTGAAATTCCCCGTACGACTCCCTCCACTGTGCTGCCCGGTGTCAAGAACTTGATCGCCATCGCTTCTGGCAAAGGCGGGGTGGGAAAATCAACGATAGCGGTAAACCTCGCTGTCGCTATGGCTCAAGCAGGAGCCACTGTTGGGCTACTGGACGCTGACATCTATGGACCCAGTGCCCCCACCCTACTGGGACTGCAAGGCATGCCTCTCCATGCTCGAAAGGACGAACGCGGCCACATCATTGGCGTCCCACACGAACGCTACGGTATCCGTGTCGCCTCCATGGGATTTGTCTTGCAGCGGGAACAAGCCGCTATCCTGCGCGGACCGTTACTGGCAGGCTACTTCACAACCTTAGTGGAGCAGATAGACTGGGGCGAACTGGACTTTCTCATCTTTGACCTCCCACCTGGCACAGGCGATATCCAGCTCACCCTTGCCCAGAAGGTACCGCTGACAGGAGCCGTACTAATCACAACTCCGCAAGAGCTGTCACTAGCGGATGTCCGCCGCAGCGCCACGATGTTCCGTCGGGTCAACGTACCAGTGCTTGGCATCGTAGAAAACATGAGCTATTTCGTCTGCCCCACATGTGCACACCGTATCCCAGTCTTCGGCGAGGGCGGAGGGGAAGCTCTCGCTGAAGAGGTTGGGGCCCCTTTGCTGGAACGCCTACCACTGGACCCCATACTGCAGCGGGCCAGCGACGAAGGAATCCCTGTTGTAGAACACCCCACTGGGGAGCACTTCCGTGCCCTTTTCCATACCCTTGCCCGAGCTCTGGCTCGGGAAATCCGACGCCGGCACTACCACCACCAATCCCCGCCGATGGAAATAACCTTGTGAGTCTCTCAGGGCAGAGAAAGCCCTAATTTTGTGCTTCGTAATCAGGTGTAATGCACAATGCACATTCCCATGCGGGTTATCGTTGAGATTGCTGCCAACCAGTTTCCAGTAGAAATAGGAACCACACTACGCGTCCCACGCCTGCCAGCTGATCCAGGAAGCATGGTGGAATTCCACCGTATTCTCATGGCCGAAGACCCAGCGGGGACTGTCCATGTTGGTACGCCATACATCGCCGGCACCGTGCAGGCAGAAATTCTGGAGCACGGCAAGAGCGACAAAGTCATCGTCTTCAAGAAGAAGCGTCGAAAGGGAT
>JANWXA010000205.1 GCA_025055465.1 Candidatus Kapaibacterium sp. | reverse complement strand
GAAGTAATTCTCTGCGGCTATACCCCCACCCCCCCACGCCCGGAAATTGATAAAACGGCTCTTGGAGCAACCGAGAGTGTCCCGTGGCGCTACATGCGCTCGTGTGCAGAGGCCGTTCGCAGTTTGCAGGCAGCTGGAGTCCGCGTCTTTGCCGTCGAGCTGACGGATACCAGCCGTCCTTACGACGACCTTACCCCGGCCGACTTTCCCGCCGCGTTCGTCTTCGGCAATGAGATTATAGGTATCCAGCCAGAGGTGCTCTGCACCTGCGATGCCTCTATCGCAATCCCCATGTACGGGGTCAAGCACTCGCTGAACGTCGCCGTTGCAGCAGGTATTGTCCTATATGAAGCCCTCCGCTGCTGGCGCCAGGGACATTGGTCCGACGCACCTACCGCGCACAGCTCTCATGTGCTTACGCCTTGCCGCCCCCATTGACCCCCTCTATAACCCCCTGGTAGAGGCTACCACCTCTAGTCCGGACATCATGTTGCTCCGAGTCAGCGAAGAGGAGTGTGCAGCACTGGTAGCTGCCAAGGAAGTAGAAGCAGCACTGCTATCCCCTTTGTCATACGGGAGGGCTACTGAGGTTGCAGATTTCTGGATTTTACCAGGGCCAGCTCTTGCCTTAGAGGGCTATACCGAGCGCGTATGGCTCTATTTCCGCTCGGATCTCCACACGATTGAGCGCTGTGCGGTTCCATCGCTGCAGCATTTCCTCACCCAAGCACTCCGCCTCCTGCTTATGGAGGCCTACGATATAGAGCCGAGCTACGCGGAGAGGCCAGCTACCAGTGTTCACGAGTCCCTCCGCCATGCTGACGCCGTCCTTAGTTGGTACGAAGACATACCCGATCTCAGTCGCTTGGATGTCGGTGAGGAGTGGTTTGCTGCTTTCGCCCATGCCCTGCCGCTTGCCTTCTGGAGCTGCCGGGCAGAAGTAGCTTCTCCCAAACTTTTGAGAAGTATCAACGACCTGGCGCGCCCGACACTTCCGGAATCCGAGACCATCACAGAATCTTCTCCATATCGCCAGGGAGCCATTCACTGGCGCTGGAGCGCAACAATTGCAAACGCCGTGCATGAGACTCTGCTACTCCTGTACTACCACGGGCTTGTTCCATGCGTCAGCGAGGTCAAGCTATGGGATGGCGTCTCCTTGTCATAGTTCTCCTCTCCGGGGTGGTTCTGTGGCTTCCCGGTTGCAGCACTGTCCGCTGGCCAGCTTTCTACCACCTCGAGCGCCCGTTTCTCCTTTCCCCCGACCATGACCGGGATGCGTGGGCAGTAGGAGCAAACCTCTCAGCAGGCGAGAGCCTTAATTCGGAAGCCCAGCGGTTTACCGGGGTAAGCGCTGGTGCGGGTTACTGCCTGAGCTCCCGCCACCGCATCCTGGCCCTTCGCGCCATGGCGATGGCATACGGGGGCGGAATCGGGGAAGAAGCCTACGGCGGGATCGGAATCGTCCAAGAACCGTCGCTGAATCTCCCTCTCACCCGCTGGATCAGCCTCAACGTCGTTTCCGAAATTGGAGTTGCATACGAGTTTGGGCCCTACGCCCGCTACTTCTCCAACCGCCTTTTCCCCAGTCTTGGGCTCGGCGGTGGCATTACCCTTCACTTTTCGCCTCAGTCCCATTTAGCGGCTGACTGCCGCCTGCTGGTGCCATTTTCCGTCCGCCTTGCCTATTTGACCGACACATGGGGCGTCCACGTGTCCACACTGAGATGGGGAAGCGCTTGGTCTATCGGGACCAGCTATCTGCTGGGCCAGGAAACGCTGACTCGGTGACGAGATGTCGGAAAGTTCGAACGTTGGACACAATATCTCCGTGAAAGAGAGCCGAGCCGCTCACGACTATGGTCGCACCAGCACGAACAACCTCTCCCACATTGCCAGCATGGATACCCCCATCCACCTCGATATCCATTGACATTCCCTGGCGCTCCAAGAAGTCTCGCAGCTCAGCGATTCGTCGCAGCACACCAGGAATAAACTCTTGCCCTCCGAAGCCAGGATTGACCGACATGAGCACTATGAAGTCGCAGTACGGAACGGCCTCGTAAGCATACGTCAGCGGTGTCGTGGGGTTGAGGACAACCCCTGCCCGCTTGCCCAAGCTACGGATCAGGGTAAGCGTTCGATGCAGATGCCAGCAGACCTCAACGTGCACAGAAATCCAGTCCGCCCCGGCTTCGGCGAAGGCGGGGATGTAGCGTTCGGGTTCTACAAGCATGAGATGGCAATCCATCGGCAGCCGCGTATGGGAGCGCAGGGCTTTGACAACTGGAGGACCGAGGGTAAGGTTGGGCACAAAGTGCCCATCCATGACATCTACATGGAGCAGGTCCGCGCCGGCACGTTCACAAGCCGCAAGCTCTGCGCCCAGGCGTGCGAAGTCAGCGGCTATGAGCGATGGCGCTATCCGGATAGTACTTCCTGCCGTCATCTCCGCGAAGGGACTCGATTGCTACGCCTTCGGTGAGAGCGATTGCGCGCCGGTTCCCCATCACGCTGTGATCGACGCCAGAACACCTCTAACCGCCGCTGCACCTTGCCAAACAGTGTATTGGGCGGATAGGTGCCGTCACGGCGGAGGATCCCAGCCGACATCCCCATCAACAGCGGGATAGCTTCCTCAAAACGCCGAATCGCCCAGATGTGAAAACGCCCTTCCTGGACAGCGCTGATGACGGTCTCTGGTAGCATTAGCTCCTCAGCATTTTGCCACGGGATAACAACGCCTTGAGTCCCTGTCAAGCCCCGGGCCAGGCAAATCTCAAAGAAGCCGCGGACCTTCTCATTGACGCCACCGACAGGTTGTATGTCCCCCTTTTGGTTCAGAGAGCCCGTCACCGCTACATCCTGCCGGATAGGGACCTGCGCCAGCGCTGATAATAGAGCATAGAGTTCCGCTGCCGAGGCGCTATCTCCATCTACGTCAGAGTACGATTGTTCAAAGGTCAGCGACGCCGACAACGTCAGCGGAT
>JANWXA010000204.1 GCA_025055465.1 Candidatus Kapaibacterium sp. | reverse complement strand
CCCCTCTTCGTAAGCAGTGTCGGCTTGCTCGCGCAGGTGCTCGATAGTGCTACTTCCCGGCCCCCGGGTGGACATCAACGGAACATTTCTTTGATCATGCCCCATGTACGGCGAACACCACTGACGTTGTAGGCAACAGTAACGGTGGTGCTGTACGACGCACTACCATCCTTGCCCACAATCTTGATGCGGTACGTGTATACGCTCTGCTCAGGTGCTGATGGGCGGAGGACGTCGCGGTCTTCGTATGTATACGTCGTTGGAGCTCCCTTTGGGGCAACGGCTGCAAGCGTACGGAATTCTTGCGAGCTGGAGCCCTTGGCCCGCTCTACTTCGTATCGGGAAAGGCCTTCTTCCCGACCGACGCGCCATTCTAACAGGATACTACCCCCTTGCGGTCGAGCAGTAAAGCTTTCGATGATGACAGTGGTGGCGAGAAGGCTCGCTGAGAGGATGCATAGGCCGATGATTGGTTGTATCCAGAGCTTCATTACTGCTGTTGACCCTTTGAGCGCACCCGCAGGGACTCGAACCCCGAACCTTCTGGTCCGTAGCCAGACGCTCTATCCAATTGAGCTACGGGTGCATTTCGACATCCTTGGCTCAAGCAGCAAGACGTTGCCGAAGTGTTTGGACGAAGTGGGCCAGTCGCGATTTTCGGTTTGCGGCGGCATTTGCGTGGATGACGCCGCGGGCAGCTACTTTGTCCAGAACGCTGTATGCCCGGCGCAGCGATTCCTGGGCTTGGTCAGGATTTGCTGACTCGTAGACAGCTTTGACTGCCTCTTTGAGTAACCGCTTGTTCCACCGGTTGTACGCTCGCCGTCTTTCCGATTGTCTGACCCGCTTCTTTGCCGAGCGATGGTGCGGCATTGTAACGATGCCTTACATCCTACAAGCATACAAAGTTACGGAGTCTTGTCCGTTGCTGGGGAAGGCGTAACACCATCCATAGTGGCACTGCGCGCAGCGTGTTTGCTCAGGCTATCGGCAAGTCGGACGGGCTCCGGCAATCGGGATCCCCGGCAGCATCGGAGCACGAGGTCTACAGCGAAGGGGAGGTCAACCCGATGCCCTACGGAGACATACACGGGCTTGGCGTTCCGACGTGTGCGCACCGCCATAGCGACAAGCTCCTCTTGGTCCCATACAGGGGCTGTAGCACCAAAAGCATTGGGGGGCTCTTCGGTGGTCCCACACAGCAAGGACTTTGCACAGCCAACGGTGGGTATGTTAGCAAGCACGCCTATATGTGAGGCAATGCCGAGACGGCGTGGGTGGGCGATTCCCTGTCCGTCACAAAGCAGGATATCAGGGCGGACATGCAACGACCGCAGGGCCATGAGGATTGCAGGTGCTTCCCTGAAGCTCAACAAGCCAGGGACATAGGGGAACTCTTCCGGGCGGACAGCAACGGCGCTCTCTATCACTTCCAGCGACGGCATCCAGAGGGCGACGGCAGCCCCGTAAATGTTGCCGCCCCCATAGGCAGCATCGATACCGGCAACGATAGTGATAGGTACGGGTACTCGGAGCTCTTGGCAAACTTGTTGGGCCAGGCGTCGCTGAAGCTCCATAGCTTCAGCGACAGAGACGCGCCACCACTCTGTTACGGAGCCATCGCTCATCGCGTCAGCGGTAACAGGAGCCGCTGAAGCTCGCCTTCCCGGGCTGAGTTGATCGAGAGGAGATATAGTCCACTTGATAGCGTCCGGATAGGTACGAACACTGTGTGACTGCCTTCTGCTGCTCCCTGCCACTGCCAGCATTGGCGTCCCTCGAGTGTGCTCAGCCTCAGGTTCCATTCCTGTGCTGTGGGGCTGTACAGGTGGATGGTGAGCCCATCGTCGGTGGCCGTTACTGTTGCCCACCCGGCCGCCCGAATTCCAAGACGCCCAATCCTACAGAAGAGGATAGACAGGCGGCCGTCGCGCGTGCTGAGCACAGTTTGTTTTTGAGCACTTGCCTGCACCTGAGCAAAGTGAAGCGGTGTTTCTGAGGGAATCGCTGCCAATGCAACGCCGACAAGCCATGCTATGGAGCGCGGAGCGCTGGTGTCGGTATTTGAGAAAGTTTCCACGGCGAAGTGCAGTCTGCCGGCAGCATCGTACGAGAAAGGAAGCGAGCGGGCACCTTCGAGCACTTCCACTGGGAGAAAAAGATTGGGGTCGAAGCGGAGTTCCAAAGCGAGCTGTTGGAGCAAGGCGCGCTGTGCCTGGCCACGGAACCAGATGGGCATCCGAAGCGTATCGCCCGGTCGGGCGACGTGGTGGTCTATCCATAGCTCCAATGCATAAATTTCCCTCGGCACGGTGGCGCGGAGGTTGGTCGTTGCTACAACCTCACATATCGAGCGTGCTGCGACAAGGAGAGCGGCTTGTACGGTGCCGGAGTCCGTTGCAGTGAAGCGGACAGGAAGTCTCAGTGTCTGACCTGCTTGCAGCGGATACGGTAGCGGAGGAATTCCCTCCACGGTGAAGCCCGTAGCTGGAGGAACAAGCTGCACAGACTCGATCAGCAGATCCACTGGCGAGGGGTTCGAGATTACGAGGGTGTCAACTTTGACTTCGCCGGACCATACAGTTCCAAAGTCCAAGAGCGTCGGGGTGATCGAGAGCCGCGGTCGAAGCCCGATGACAGTCAACTGCATTTGCTGTTCGTTGGGGCAGAGCAAGCTTTGGAGACGGAGCGTAAACGTACTGCTGCCCTCCTGAAGCTGGGGGGGTGAGAGCATCAGAGAAAGGGTATCTGTGCTGTTGCCAGAAAGTACAAAGCGTCTTGGGCTCTGCAGTTGCAAAGCGGGCGTTGCTGGGATTAGGTCTACCGCCACGGTGTCTGCCAGCATACCGCGGTTGTGGATTGGGATGGCAAGTACGCGTGCGGTTTCACAGAGCTCGACAACGAGTGAGTCCCACGTGGGCTGCTCTGAGAGCTCGAGCACTGATCGGTAGAACTCCGCTGCCAGCGAGTAGCGGACTGCTGGATTAGAAACTGGTTCTACGACGACTTCTGCCTCGAAGCGCCC
>JANWXA010000203.1 GCA_025055465.1 Candidatus Kapaibacterium sp. | reverse complement strand
CAGCGCCCCAGTTGCTGTTCACAGCTCATGCACAGTGCCCAAAGCCTTTCGGCTGAAAGCTCTGTGCGCGCCAGAACAACCATGTTGAGGAACGGAGGGGTACCGTCCGGCATGTCCCACGGTTGTGTTTCATAAACGCCGGAGCACCGGAGGTCCCCCACCGCCTGTGCAAGGAGTTCGACGGCAGCTTGCACCGTCTGATATCGGTCCCGCGCGTTGCTACCCAGTCCTATAAGCACGAACGGCATCGGGGGCAAGGCCACGGTTTTCTGCTCTTATACCGCTCCCGAAAATACCCCTTTCTGTCACCAACACCGCCTTCTCACAGGCTGTCTTCCGCTTATTCAACAAAGGCTGAGCGCTGGGCTTCTCGCTCAATCTCCACATACTCCACGGCATAGCGCAGCGGGATATAAAGTTTCCGCACACGAACGCGGGCCTGGAGAATAGCAGGAAACTCTCGAAACAGGGCCGCCAACAAGCGATGCGCCAAGGTTTCCAGAAGGTGATAGGAATTCTCATGAACAACGCGCTGGATGCATTCCAGCACGTGCTCGTAGTTTAGGGCAAAGCGAAGGCTATCCGACTGTATAGCACAGGTAGCATCGTAGCAGAGTTCGGCATCCACCTGAAACTTTCCCCCTAAGAGGCGCTCGGCATCTTTGGTCCCGTGGTGAGCATAGAATTCTGCGCTGTGAATACGGAGCCAGCAAATCATCGCGGAACCCGGTAGGAGCAGCACTTGGAATACAAAGATAGTAACGGGAAGACTGGCCCAGTCGGTAGGAAACGGGAAATGTTTCGGTAGAGGGCTATCTCCCTGCCGTGGGCTAAAAAGAAACCGGCCCGGCAACTACCTACTCTCCCACCGGGGTAACCCGGCAGTACCATCGGCGGTGCGGGGCTTAACTACTCTGTTCGGAATGGGAAGAGGTGTTTCCCCCGCCCTATCGTCACCGGACCGGAAGAAGTAATCTCCTACAGGACAACGGAGAGATATGGCTGCCGGGACGAGAGAGGCCAGGGAGACAGTTCTGAGGGCGGTGCCATGCTGGACATGCGCGCAGGTAGGGCAGCACCGGAGCCCAACGGGGATGGTAAGACCTCGGACGATTAGTACTCCTCCGCTGAGCGCGTTACCGCGCGTACACGTGGAGCCTATCAACCAGGTCATCTCCCTGGGTCCTTACCGCCTCAATGGCGTGGGATGCCTCATCTTGGGGTAGGCTTCGCGCTTGAGATGCTTTCAGCGCTTATCCTTTCCGGACATGGCTACGCTGCGCTGCCGCTGGCGCGACAACAGCCACACCAGAGGTCCGGTCACCCCGGTCCTCTCGTACTGGGGGCGAGGCCCCTCAAGCATCCTGCGCCCGCCACAGATAGGGACCGAACTGTCTCGCGACGTTCTGAACCCAGCTCACGTACCGCTTTAATGGGCGAACAGCCCAACCCTTGGGACCGACTACAGCCCCAGGTTGCGATGAGCCGACATCGAGGTGCCAAACCGGGCCGTCGATGTGAACTCTTGGGCCCGATCAGCCTGTTATCCCCGGCGTAGCTTTTATCCTTTGAGCGACGGCCCTTCCATACGGAACCGCCGGATCACTAAGCCCGGCTTTCGCCCCTGCTCGGCGTGTCCGCCTCGCAGTCAAGCCCCCTTCTGCCTTTGCACTCACCGCACGATTACCAACCGTGCTGAGGGGACCTTTGGAAGCCTCCGTTACCGTTTAGGAGGCGACCGCCCCAGTCAAACTGCCCACCAGGCACTGTCCCCGCGGATCCACTCCGCCGGGTTAGAACCCAACGACACCAAGGGTGGTATTTCACCGACGGCTCCACCCCGGCCGGAGCCAGGGCTTCGCAGCCTCCCACCTATCCTACGCAAGATGCCGTCAGATTCAATACCAGGCTGCAGTAAAGCTGCACGGGGTCTTTCCGTCCCGTGGCGGGTAACCGGCGTCTTCACCGGTACCACAAGTTCGCCGAGCCCGTGGCTGAGACAGTGCTCCAGTCGTTACACCATTCGTGCAGGTCGGAACTTACCCGACAAGGAATTTCGCTACCTTAGGACCGTTATAGTTACGGCCGCCGTTTACCGGGGCTTCGGTTCAGAGCTTCGCCCTTGCGAGCTAACCCCTCCCCTTAACCTTCCGGCACCGGGCAGGTGTCACACCCTATACGTCCTCTTGACGAGTTCGCAGAGTGCTGTGTTTTTGATAAACAGTCGCCAGAGCCCTTTCACTGCGGCCCTCCTGACGGAGGGCACCCCTTGTCCCGAAGTTACGGGGCCAATTTGCCGAGTTCCTTAGCCACGGCTCACTCGCGCGCCTGAGGATATTCACCCTGCCTACCTGTGTCGGTTTGCGGTACGGTCACCGACGGCTCTTCAGGCACGGCTTTTCTCGGCAGTATGCTACGCCCACCGGGGATAGCCAGTTGCCCCGACAGACCTCGCTCCTGCGTCCCCGTGCTGAACACCGCCAGTGGCGCAGGACTATTCACCTGCTTCCCATCGGCTACGCCTTTCGGCCTCGCCTTAGGGGCCGGCTAACCCTGAGCCGACGAACGGAGCTCAAGGAAACCTGAGGCTTACGGCGAGCACGATTCTCACGTGCTTTCTCGCTACTTATGCCAGCATCCGCTCTTCGGCACGCTCCACGGCTCCTTGCAGAACCGCTTCACCGCTGTGCCGAATGCTCCCCTACCACGGGCATCTTTTGACGCCCGTCCACGGCTTCGGTCGGACGCTTAGTCCCGAGAATTTTCGGCGCCACCCCGCTCGACCAGTGAGCTATTACGCACTCTTTAAATGATGGCTGCTTCTAAGCCAACATCCTGGGCGTCTCAGGTAAAAAACTTCATTCTCCACTTAGCTTATATTTAGGGACCTTAGCCGGTAATCTGGGTTGTTCCCCTCTTGTCCATGGAGCTTATCCCCCATGGACTAACTATAGGATAAATAAACAGGCATTCGGAGGTTAACTGGTTAGCTGGGTAAATACCCTTCACCAACCAATTAGTGCTCTACCTCCTGCTTATTATAGTCC
>JANWXA010000202.1 GCA_025055465.1 Candidatus Kapaibacterium sp. | reverse complement strand
ATGGGACTGAGCAGCCTCCACGATGCGCGCCGCATCTATTTGCCATGATGAAAGGAATTCCGGCAGCAACTCCCGCAGTATGGGATCTTGAGGTAACTGCATAAGGCTTTCTTCGATTACTGCAGCAAATTTACACAGTTTGGAAGCGGCAGCAAGTACAGACGGGGGATGCTGTAAGCCGAATTCTGTCTGCCCTGTTGGGGGAGGCAGCCATGTGTCTGGGGGCATGGTTTCCCATACCCTCCGGCGACCTACCCAGATGCAGGGGAATAAGTCCCAACGAGCGAGCCACCCGTTACTCCTGCAGCGGAGTCCGCATCCCTATTTGATCTTGCTCCACGCGGGGTTTACCAAGCCACCTCGGTTGCCCGAAGTGCTGGTGGGCTCTTACCCCACCCTTTCACCCTTGCCTCCATGACCCCGTGTAGTACACACGGGCGGATTGGCGGTCTGGTTTCTGTGGCACTTTCCGTCAGGCTCCGTTGGGAGCCTGCCCGGCGGTTAGCCGGCGCGCTGCTCTGCGGAGTTCGGACTTTCCTCAGGAGCTGACGCTCAGACTCCCGCGGCTGCCCGCATCCCCCGAAGCACCTGCCTGGAATATAGACGTACAAGCACCCTTTAGGATGCTTGTACACCACCTGCAGCTATGCGCGAACCAAGCCTGGCTAAACGATCTGCCTCACGATTGGACTCCCGTGGGATATGCTCAATCCGAGCTGGAACTCCAAGCGCGCGCAATTCCTTTTGTACCGCCTCCCATAGCGGCACCAGGGGCCGCGCCTGCACACGGTATTGCCCTCTAAGCTGGCGAACTATCAACTGGCTATCGCTACAAATGGTAACGTGCTCGATCGGCTTGTCCCACCGACGGAGAAACTCTATCGCTCGCAGGAGGGCTCGGTATTCAGCTATATTGTTGGTGGCTTCACCAATTGGCTCGGCACACTGCAAAAGCGGAATCCCATCCAGCGTGGCAATCACAACACCGATCCCTGCCGGACCAGGATTGCCTGAGGCAGCACCGTCTACGAACACCACCAACTTCATGGAATTGCCTCTGCCTCCTCCAGCTCTGGCAAGCGTTCTTCGGGGTAGAGAATGCGTCCGCAGCTTTCACAGCGAAACATCCGATCACGGTACATTCGGATCTCCACCAACCGCTGCGGCGTAATCCGGCTATAACACCCCGAACAGCTTTCGCGACGAACGGGTACAAGCGCATCCCGATGGAAGGTGCGGATACGCTCGTACTCCGCTAATAACTCGCTTCGAAGCTTCTCGGCCCAGTACTGTCGGCGCCGCTGAAGTTGAAGTAATTCCTCGTTCTGATTGTTGCTGAGTAACTGCAGCGCTCTCTCCAGTTCCGCCTGTTCCTGCTGAGCATGCAGCAATTCTGCTTCCTGACGCTGCAAGATATGTTCTAAATTTTCCAGCTTGACCACTGAATTGCGCAATTCCTGCTCTATATGCTCCCGCTCGGCGCGAACAGCCTGGATCTCCCGCGTAAGAGCATCGAACTCTCTATTGTTGCGCACCCGAAACTGCTGCTCGGAAAGGCGGTGCTCGCGGTCTCTCAGCTCCTGAAGAGTCAAATGCGCCTGGGCACGGAAGGTGCGGAGCTCTTCAATAATGCTCTGAGTCTCGTTGGCCAATTCTTGGCAACGCTCCACCGCTTGCCGCGCCCGCTGAAGTTGATCAGGTAACTCCCCAACGTCCTCCTGTAACTCATCCAAGCGACGGTCAATCACAGCGATGAGTGCCAGATAGTACACCTGGTTCTGCATCGACAGTAGATGAAGTTATGGAACCGACTTGCCCGGAGTAAAAGCCATACCAACGGATAGGGCTGCACGAAGATTCCGCAGTGCCCAACCGAATGTTGGGGGGAAGGTGCTGCCGAAGCAGCCCAACGATGGCTTCTGGTGCGAAGCACTCCGTCTCAGCATGCCCAGCATCCACAAGCCAGAGGTGATGCCGTGCCTGATGGAAAGCGTGATATTTGACATCACCAGTAATAAAAGCATCTACCCTTTGCTGCATCGCCTCCGCCAAGAAAGCGGAACCGCTTCCCCCAACAATGGCAACCGTATGGATATACTCTGCCTTTCCGGGAACGTATCGCAACGGCTGTCTTACACAGCGCTGAACCCGTTCCAACAGCTCTTCTACTGGAATAGCGGCTTCCAATTCTGCAATGACCCCCATACCGTAGCCTGGACAGCGAGGGTTGGGCAGAAGGGGGCCCCGAATACGCATCCCAAGAGCATGAGCAAAGAGGGCATTCGTACCGCGCGGGTGAGCATCCACGCGAGTATGGAGAGCAATCAAAGCAACACGGCTCTGAATCAACAGGGTACTAAGCTGCCCCACGCGTTCGGCTTCTGTCAGAGCCCGGAGAGGCTGGAACAGTAGAGGATGAAAGCTGATGAGCACATCATACTCCTGAGACCGAGCTTCAGCAACTACCTCTTCAGTTACGTCCAAACAAACGAGCACTGACCCCACCTTGGTCCGCCCAGCCTGCAGTTGAAGTCCGGTCACATCACCATCTACCGCCGTCTCCGGGGGGAACACCTGGTCAATAAGCTCTAACAACTCTGCAAGGGCTATGCCCATGAAGGTGTCGATCGCTTCATAGCAATACAAACTTACGAAATCCTCCGCAGGCCCTTGGCATTGGATTTGTAGAAATTGTAATCCCTGTCGTTCGTCTTCCTTCAATAGGTTTCCCAGCGATGGACAACCTCATGCCAAGTCATCGGGGCACAATCCTTTGGGTAGATGACGAAGTCGAGCTTCTCCAGCCCCATCTCCTTCTGCTGCGCCAGCATGGGTATGAGGTAGAAACCACAACTTCAGGGGAAGACGCTATAGAACTGGTGCGGAGGCGCACATACGATCTCATCCTACTGGACGAAATGATGATGGGCATGACTGGGTTAGAAACCCTGGAGGTTCTCAAAGAAATCGCCCCCCACGTCCCCGTAGTCATGGTTACCAAAAACGAAGCTGAAACCCTGATGGAGGAAGCCATCGGGCGCAAGATTGACGACTACCTGACGAAGCCTGTCAACCCTACACAGATTTTGGCCGCCTGCAAAAAATTGCTGGAAGCCCGTCGCATTACAGGAAGACGCCTGACACAAGACTACCTGAACGGTTTCTACAGCATTAGCCGCCG
>JANWXA010000201.1 GCA_025055465.1 Candidatus Kapaibacterium sp. | reverse complement strand
CCTGGCGTTGTCATAGATGCCCGAAAAGGGGCGGTCCTCATAGGCGAAGAAGTCGTTGTACAGCCACACGTGGCCCTGATGGGGCCCTGTGCTATCGGTGCGCGATCCCTTCTGCGGGCGCATGCCACTGTGGGTGCCTATACCACAATCGGTGAACACTGCCGTATAGGTGGCGAAGTTGCTCACAGTATCTTCCACGCCTATGCGAATAAGCAACATGAGGGCTTTGTTGGCCATTCGTACATAGGTGAGTGGGTAAACCTTGGGGCGGGGACAACGACGTCAAATCTGAAAAATACGTATGGGACGGTTCGCCTGCGCTTGCCCATGGGCGTAGTAGATACAGGGCTGCAGTTTTTGGGCACCCTCTGTGGTGATCATACGAAGACCGCCATTGGAACGTTTCTGCGAACAGGAGCTGTTCTTGGCATCAGTGTAAATGTTCTGAGTGGAGGAATGCAAGCGCAGTGGGTCCCCTCATTTGCATGGGGTGATGCCGCCCAACCTCAACCATATGCCTGGGATAAGGCTCTCGAGGTTGCCCAACGCATGATGGCCCGGCGTGGCAAGACTCTCTTGTCTGAAGAACAAGAACTCTTTCGTCATGAATATGCCCACACTTGGCTCAGAGCGAGGTCATAGCGATGTTTTTCCGACTCCTCTACGATGAAGTTCTTGCACAGGCTTCCTACCTCGTGGCATGTGAGGCGACCGGGGAAGCCCTTGTCGTGGATCCTACACGAGATGTGGATCGTTACCACGAACTGGCTGGTAGGAACGGTTTCCGTATTACTGCAGTTGCAGAAACCCATATCCATGCTGATTTCCTTTCAGGAAGCCGGGAATTAGCGCAGCGCACTGGTGCCACGGTCTATCTGTCGGGTGCGGGAACCCCAGATTGGCGCTACCGATGGGCACACAATGGAGCAACGCTGTTACACAACGGAGATGCCTTCCGCGTCGGCCAGCTCCTGGTAACCGTTCTCCACACACCTGGGCATACGCCGGAGCATCTCTGCTTTGCCATCACCGACCGTGGGCGTGGAGCAACATATCCAGTAGGGGTCTTTACCGGGGACTTCCTCTTTGTTGGCGATGTTGGACGCCCAGACTTGTTGGAGAGCGCTGTCGGAGAGCAGGGGGTAGCACGGAAGTCTGC
Source organism: Candidatus Kapaibacterium sp. (assembly GCA_025055465.1). Taxonomy (GTDB): domain Bacteria; phylum Bacteroidota; class Ignavibacteria; order Kapaibacteriales; family HRBIN21; genus HRBIN21. The sequence continues at coordinate 2,072 of JANWXA010000201.1, read as the reverse complement.
TGAGGAATTGTTCGAATCGTTGCAAATTCTGGAGACCTTGCCGGACTTCGTGCAAGTCTGGCCGGGGCATGGGGCCGGAAGCGCCTGTGGAAAAGCCTTGGGAGCCACTCCTCAATCTACCATCGGCTATGAACGGCGGTATAACCCTGCACTGCAGATTGCCAACAGAGAACGCTTCGTTGAATTCGTGCTTCGTGGGCAGCCTGATCCACCGCTGTACTTTGCCCGGATGAAGCGGCTCAACCGGGACGGTGTCCCGCTGCTGGGAAGAATGCCGCAACTGCGGAGTTTGGCAGTATCAGAGCTGCGCCTCCTGCCGCCCGAGGCATGGGTGGTAGACACTCGATCATGGGACGACTTCCGGAAAGGGCATTTGGACGGGGCTCTTTTCGCACCGCTAACGCGCGCTTTCCCAACGGTTGTGGCCTCTTACGTTCCCGAGGATGCTCCGGTAGTATTGATAGTTTCAGGCCAGCTCGTTTCCGAAGTTGTCCGCCAGCTTGTTCGGGTCGGGATTGATACGTTCCTGGGATACCTGGAGCCGAGGGCATTGGAGCATCCGGGGTTTTCTCTGCGGACGCTCCCGGAGATCGAAGTGGAGGAAATCTCTGTGCCTCGGCAGCGCCACGAGGTCGTACTGGTAGACGTTCGGAATCAAGACGAGTATCAAGCAGGGCACATACCGGGGGCACTCCACGCCCCATATGCTCGGTTGCCTGAGTACCTGGAACGCCTGCCACGCGAGGCGGAGCTTGTAGTGTATTGCCAGTCAGGTGAACGCTCGGCGTATGCTGCAGCGTACCTACAGCGCCAGGGATTTCGGGTACAGCTTTACCGTGGAGGGTTCCGGGAGTGGCTACTGCTCGGCAGGGCAACGCAGCATTCAGGGTAAGCGTTCGGCGGCGCGCAGTCTGGCGCTGCGGGCACGTGGGTTCTGCTGTATTTCTTCTGCCGAGGGGCGCAGGGGTTTGGGGGTCAAGATTCGGAGAAGTGGCATGTTGCTTGCAAAACTCTGCCGAAACATCTCTTTGACAATACGGTCTTCCAGGGAATGATAGCTGATAACGACGATCCGTCCTGTGGGGGCAAGCAGATGGGGAGCACATTCCAGGGCTTCTCGGAGAGCCCCTAATTCGTCATTGACAGCAATGCGAAGCGCTTGGAAGACGCGTGCCAACGACTTCAGGCGGTGGGGAGGTGGGACAACCTCCTCCACCACCGCCCGAAGGTCAGCCGTGGTGCGCAAGGGCGTGCTCCGCCGGCGCTGCACAATCCGGCGGGCGAGCACCCGTGCTCGGGGCTCCTCACCATAGCGGCGAAGGAGCGACGCGAGCTCTTCCTCTGATGCTGCTGCCAGCAGGGCTTCCGCTGTCTGCGGGCTGTCGGGTCCGAAGCGCATGTCCAATGGCCCGCGCGCTCGGAAAGTGAATCCCCGTTCTGGGGTATCCACCTGATGCCATGAGAGCCCCAGATCTAGCAGGAAGCCCTGCACCTTCCCCTTCAAATCGTGCAGTACTTCGCATGCCTGCCGGAAGTTTGCCCGTATCAACCGAAGACGCCCCTGTTGGAGCTCCGTCGCAAACCGTTGCTGGCAGTACGCAATGGCGTTGGGATCGATGTCCATTCCAACAATGTGCCCCTCTGGCGACAGGCGCTTCAGCAGCGCTGCTGTGTGTCCGCCGCTGCCGAGAGTCCCGTCTACGTAGATACCATCGGGCGAGCGGAACCATAACTCCAGCGCTTCTCGTACCATGACCGGCTCGTGGAAGGACAGAGATGTTTGGTGATTCTGGGGGGTCATGGGGAGCGCATGACATGGGCGGCGACCTCTTCGTAGGACTGAGCGAAGGCAGCTAAGTAGCGATCGAATTCTTCTGGATTCCAGAACTCAAGGTGGTCACCCATGCCCACGATGGTTACCTTGGTCTGGATGCCGGCAAATTCTATGTGACGCCGAGGGAGCATAAGGCGCTGCTGGGCGTCCAGTTGGACCTCTTCGCTCCATGCTAAGATCATACGTAGGAAGAAGCGCTCTTGGGTATCGTACTGGTTCAGTCGGGCAAAGCGCTCTT
>JANWXA010000200.1 GCA_025055465.1 Candidatus Kapaibacterium sp. | reverse complement strand
GTGCCTGTTCCAACTTGAAGCTGGGAAAGGATGCTTTGGACGATGCGCATAGACTCTTTTTGCTTTTTGAGCAGGTGTTCCTCAGCATCGTCCCGCTCCACAATGATGAGCAGTAGCTCTAAAACAACTGCCAGATACAGCACGAAGTATACTTTACCCGGGCCACCACCGCGTGCCATGTGGTGCTCTCACATGCTGTAGGACGTAAGGCTGTTACTGCTGTGGAGATTCAGTATCAGAGCCATCTTCATGGTCTTCCGTGGCTTCTGCTTGTGCTTTGCTGCAGCAGGAGCTCCCTTCTTCGCGTTCGCCACGGCAACAGCGACTGGAGGTCTTCTCGGAGCAGGATGTGGAGGCTTTTTTGCTGCAACATCCTTCTTTACCTTGTGCGGTGACTGTGCCTGTTTCCGTTCCCCCACTCGTCGTGTGGTGGACAGAAGAGGCTTTCTTTTTAGCTGAATCCCCGCATCCATCGTGTGCATAGGTGAGCGCAGAGCCTGTCAGGGAGAAGACCAGGGTGACGAGAAATATGCTTATTGTTCGCATTGGCCACATGCACCTCATGTAAGACAAAAAGCATCCACGAACAAACATCAAATATAGTGCAGCACGAGCATTTCTACATCAGGATTAGGCTTGCCAAACGAAGGCAGATTGGTCGGAGATGACGTGACCACGCAGGCGCAGAAGCTCTTCCAAATAGGGTGGGAGTGCGAACAGTGGAGCGTGAAGCTGGGGCGAATAATATCGTGTCTGGAGGTCCCGGTCTTGGTAACGCGCTTTTATCTCGGAAAGGGTGAGATCAAGGGGGTCGTGGTGCTTGCTGGCGATGACAAAAGCCCAGGGGAGTTGGAAAGAATAAACGAAAGCCCACAGGACTCGCACAATGGGAAAGACCTCGAGGAGTGTGCGGCTGAGGCTGGCAACGAAGTCTGGGTAGACAGGGTCGGCGCTTCCGGCTTGGGCTGCAAAGATCCCATCAGGGGTGAGACATTGGGCAAGCTTTTGGTAGAACTCAACCGTAAACAGCATTACTGAAGGGCCCCCTTCCAGGGGCTCGGTTAGGTCGGATATGATGACCTCATAGGCGGCTTCTGGGGCGGCTTCTACGAAAGCACGGGCATCTCCATAGTGGAGCTGGGTGCGGTGGTCGCGAAAGCAGCCTTGATGCCACTCCGGCAGCAAGCGGTTACAAAGCTCTACCAGCTCTTGGTCAATGTCTACCATGGTAGCCTGGTGCACGAGAGGGTGGTGTAAGACTTCACGAAGTGTTGCGCCTTCTCCTCCACCCATGATCAGAACACGCTGAGGGTGCGGATGGGTTAGCAATGCTGGATGTACAAGGGCCTCGTGGTAGATGAACTCGTCAACTTGGGCCGATTGGATCCGACCGTCCAGGAAGAGAGCTTTTCCCAGAATAGGGGCACGCACGATGTCTACCCGTTGGTAGGCAGTGTGGCCGCTGTAAAGCACTTCCTCTACGCGGTAGTGAAACTCCAAGTGCTGTGTATGACGATCCACGATCCAGATACCACTTGCCATCGTATGGTTAAGAGCACCCGCTCGTTGTACCACAGTCTTCGCAGACTGCGCAATTTCCGCTTTGACGCATACGCATGGAGCCGCACACGGGACAGGCTTCACCGGTATAGCCTCGGGCTTTAGCTTCAGCAACGCGCCTGATATATGTACCGTTGGTCCCGACGCTGTCGGTTGGTACCAATTCGGGCTCTTCGGAGCTTTTCGCAGCCTCCCATTCCGTGATCTGGGTTACTGGGGAGGCGGGTGTGGAGGACACGCTGGTAGAAAGCTCAGCGGACGGAGCCGAAACCTGCGGAGGCGGGCTATGGGCTGTAAGTTTCTCTGCCGGAGGAGGCGACGGGGGAGAAACCTGAGGGGGGACTTCATCTACTGCCCTGACGTGTACAAAATCCGTGCGCCCAAGATAGTCGTATGCCAGCGAGCGGAAGACATAATCCAGTACAGAGGTGGCATATTTGATAGCTTCGTGCCCCTCCACTGGTCCAGAAGGTTCAAATCGGGTAAAAGTAAAGGTGTCCACCAGCTCTTCCAGCGGGATTCCATACTGTAGGGCTTTGGAAGTCAGTACGGCGAAACAGTTCAGGAGGCCTTTGAAGGAAGCACCTTCTTTGTACATGTCGATGAAGATCTCTCCGAGCGTGCCGTCCTCATACTGTCCTGTACGGAGATAGACTTTGTGTCCGCCAACGTACGCTTCACGGACGAAACCGTGGCGCTTCTTTGGCAGGCGACGGCGCTGTGGGCGTTGGTAGACGATGCGCTCTACGATACGCTCGTGGACTTCGCGTGGACCTTTGGTCTCATCCACCGTGTCTTCGTCACCGAGCATGACGATCTCGTCTTCCAGTCCATCGGCTGCGGTACTCAGGGGCTGCGAAAGCTTGGAGCCATCTCGGTACAGGGCGATAGCCTTGACTCCTGTACGCCAGGCCTGGAGGTAGACGTCAGCTACGTCGGCCACAGTTGCTTCGGAAGGCATGTTGACAGTCTTAGAGATTCCCCCGGAAATGAAGGGCTGCACGGCTGCCATCATACGTACATGGGCTGAGTAGTCAATGTAGCGAGTACCGCGCTTGCCACACTTGTTGGCACAGTCGAAGACGGGAAGGTGCTCGGGGTGCAAGTGTGGAGCCCCTTCCAGCGTCATAGTGCCACAGACGTATTCGTTTGCTACCTCTACTTCTTCCGACGTAAAGCCAACGGCCTGGAGCAGGTCGAACCGCGGGTCGTTGAGTTGTTCGCGGCTAAAGCCGAGCCGAAGACAGAACTCCTCACCCAGAGTCCATTTCGTGAAGGCAAATCGGATGTCAAAAACGTTCGGTAGTAGTGATTCAATTAGAGCCAACTCTTTGTCGGTGAAGCCTTTCTGGCGGAGTCGGTCATGAGTGACCGTGGGACAGCCTACCAAGGTGCCGTGTCCGATACAGTAAGCAACGATGTCACGAATTTGTTCTTCAGTGTAGCCCAGCCGACGCAATGCTTTGGGGACTGATTGGTTGACAATTTTAAGGTATCCCCCACCAGCGAGTTTCTTGAACTTCACCAAGGCGAAATCGGGCTCAATGCCAGTGGTATCGCAATCCATTAGGAGGCCGATAGTGCCCGGTGGGGCAATCACAGAAACTTGCGCGTTCCGGTAGCCGTGTCGTTCTCCCAGCTCTATAGCACGATCCCACGCTTTGCGTGCAGCCTGAAGCAAGTAG
>JANWXA010000001.1:44888-46111 GCA_025055465.1 Candidatus Kapaibacterium sp. | reverse complement strand
CAGGCTTCCGATGGCGTAAACACTCATACAGCTTTGGCAGACTATTGAGCCGGATGTAGGGGCATCTGGTGCAGTGGCAGTTGTTGGCTGCTGGAACCAAGAGAAGCTCGGATTCCTTGGGCAGAACGCGGCGTAGGTGAGTGGCCAGGTTGTGATCGGTGGCAAGGATAGCCCGGGGAGGCGAGTGCGTAGCTGCGTACCGCAACAATTGGCTGCTGGAACCGACGAAGTCGGAGAGCTCCTGGATCTCCGGTGGACACTGTGGGCTGCAGAGGACGAGAGCATCTGGATATTGGAGCCGCCAGTGCCTCAGGGTCTCCACGGAGAAGCTGGTGTGTACGATGCAGGCGCCGAACCAGCTCACGATGTGGCGTCCCGTGCGCTGCCGGAGGTAGTGGCCAAGCTCGTGGTCCGGAGCCAGTAAGAGGATGCGCTCAGCCGGCAATTGCCGCGCAATGTGCTCGGCAGTCCCAGTGGTGATGACAATGTCGCCGAGAGCCTTCACAGCTACACTGCTTTGGATGTGCACTAGGGCAATCGCATCAGGGTACATCTCCCGAAAGCGTGCGAAGAGTTCAGGCGGGCAGCTCTCTGCGAGCGAGCAGCCCGCAAGGGGATCGGGGACGAGGACCTGCTTCTCGGGACAGAGGAGTTTGACCGACTCAGCAATGAAAATTGTTGCAGCGACAACGAGCGTTGAGTGGGGCAAGCTGAGTGCTGCTTGTAGCAGCTGGAGTGAATCCCCAACGACGTCGGCGATTTCCTCGATGCCGTTGCCCTGGTACCAATGGGCAAGGATAGCAGCGTCGCAGCGCTCTTTCAGCTCTTGGAGTGCGTGAGCCCAGTCTGTTACGGTCCAGGTCGGAGCGGGCTCAGCTACAGGCATCTACGGTCGGGGTGCTGTCCAGACCTCCTCTGCAACACCTGCTCGGTGGTTTGCCCAGCGGGCGGCAACGAAGAAGTAGTCGGAGAGCCTGTTGAGGAAACGCACCACAGCGGGGTTGAGGGGCTCTACCTGCGCTGCAGCTACGGTTGCCCGCTCGGCTCGGCGGCAGACAGTCCGCGCCAGGTGTAGGTAGGCGGCTGCAGGACTCCCTCCCGGGAGGATGAAGTTGCGCAGCGGAGGGAGTTCGGCCTCATACGCATCTATCTGCTTCTCCAGCCATGCGACGTGCTCATCCCCAATTGTGGGAATGCTCTTCCGTGTCGGAGCCTCTTCGGGA
>JANWXA010000001.1:0-44878 GCA_025055465.1 Candidatus Kapaibacterium sp. | reverse complement strand
TGCCAGGTCGGCGCCTACGACGAGAAGCCAGGAGCTGATTGTGCGGAGGTCGTCTATAAGCTCTTCAGGGAGTTCATGGGTCCGGACGATGCCGAGGATGGCGTTGAGCTCATCCACCGCTCCGTAGGCCTCCAAGCGTGGATGGGCTTTCGAGACGCGCCCGCCGCCGAAGAGTCCGGTTGTGCCGTCGTCGCCAGTGCGCGTGTAGATACGGAGTGCCATACCGGCTTAGGGCGTGTACTCGAACGTTCCGCCAGGCTTCAGGATGACGACACGTGCCCGTTCACCGACCAGGCGGGCGAATCCCTGTGGGTCTTGCTCAATCAGTGGGAAGGTGCCGTAGTGCATGGGGATGGCAACTTTGGGACGCAGGAATTCTACCGCCCGAGCAGCATCGGCGGGGTCCATCGTGAAGTAGCCCCCAATGTGAAGCAGCGCAACATCCAGCGGGAACTTCTCCCCGATGAGGCGCATGTCGGAGAAAAGGCACGTGTCCCCAGCGTGGTAGACATTGACACCATCAAAATGAACGACGAAGCCGACGACGGGAACGACGTGGAAAGCCAGGGTGAAGCTCACGCGGATTCCGTCGGTGACGGGCACTGTCCCGCCGACGTTGCCACCTACGACAGAGATCCCACGGGCCTGCGCCTTTTGCGCCAGGTCAAAGAAACTCACAAAGACCGCACCCGTGCGGCGGCAAATCTCCACAGCGTCTTCGAAGCCGTGGTCTGCATGTTCGTGCGAAACGCAGACGACGTCTGCCCGCTGGACATCTGCAGGGCTGCGCAGAGGGCTTTTGGGGTTACCGGTAATGAAGGGGTCAATCAGGACGATCTTGCCTGCCCCTTCCAGTTGGAAGGCTGCGTGACCCAGCCATGTGATACGTGTGCTCGGCATCCTAAGCCTTCGGTATGTTGGAACCAGCTACGGACGGCCGCAAAAATAGGGAGCCCTCATCAGCCGTGGTGGGGAGCGTGAGGTCAGAGAGTTTGGGTAAATTGTTATGTGCCAGTTGGACATGTGCCACCAACCAATCTGACCGCCATGGTGTTGTTGAACCGTGTTCAGGGTATCTTGCTTCGTCCACGCGACGAGTGGAACACCATTGCTCAGGAGGAACCCGCGCCGTTGGCTCTGTTGACTGGGTATGTCCTCCCGCTGGCTCTCTTCTCGGCCAGCTGCAGCGTGGTTGGATACGGCGCCATAGGGTACTCCGTGATGGGAATACACTTCGGGGGCTGGGAGTGGGGGATTTGGACAGGTGTCTCCGGACTCTTGGGGAGCCTCATCGGGGTGGGGGTTGTCGCTACGGTTGTCAATGTGCTGGCACCATCGTTCGGGGCACAATCCGATTGGGAACGGGCACTCCAGCTTGTGGCCTACTCGTGGACCCCTGCGTGGATCGGAGGTATCTTCAGCCTGTATCCTGCTCTGGGCTGGCTGGGGGCGATCTTGGGTCTCTACGGGCTGTATGTGCTCTACCTGGGGCTGCCCGTGATGGCAAAGGTGCCAGCAGAGAAGCATCTGGGGTACTTCGTCGTGAGCCTCATCATTGCTTTAGTGGTCTACTTCATCATTGGGACGGTGACAAGCTCGCTCGTCTGGGGAATCGTTGGGGCGCCGACGGTGAAGTTCCCGTAGAAAATCTGCTGCCGAACTCAAGGTTCCTCTTGTCGGAAGAGCTCCCGGATAGGCTGTAGGTGGCGCAGGAAGATAGGGAAGGCTAACGCTACCACGAAAAGAGTATGCTGGAGTATGCTGGGGCAAGGCACCTGGAGGAGGAGACGCACTAAGGGCTCGGGGGCCGTAGCAATGAGAATTGGCGTACCAATCGTCCCCGCCATATTCCCAACGTGCACATTGCGGCGGATAGCAGCGTAGCCCGTCAGCCACAGGAGGCACCACAGTAGCAGTGGGAGCCAACTTATGGCAATAAGACTGCCAGCAGCGGGTGCCAAGCCTCGGCCGCCAGCCCAGCCCAGGAAGAGGTTGTAGTTGTGCCCGATAACGACCATAACGGCTGCCGTCGCCAGGGCACGGAACTCAGCCGTCCCACCCAAGAGATGAGCAAGCTGGACCGCAGCGTAGCCTTTGAGTATATCTGCCAGCGCCACGACGACGCCGACCCAGGGTCTGCCCGTAACCTCGTAGGCATTTGCTGCCCCAACGCTGCCTGTGCCGCAGCGTCGGATATCCTGTCCCGTGGTCCAGCGGACCAGCCAGTAGGCGCTGGGGATGCAGCCTAAGAGGTATCCGCCCACTACGGCGCCGAGGAGTTGGACCAGCTCCATCGCTGACGACGCATCAGGCGAAGTTGGACGACAGCCAGAAGTCCAATTAGAGCAAACGTGACATAGGCCAATGCCGCTGCATAGCCCATGCGGTCAACATACTCAAAGGCGTTGACGAAGACCAGGTAGACCAGCGTTGTGGTCGCCCCTAAGGGGCCGCCGCGCGTCATGACATACACTTCCACGAACACTTGGAGGGCCTTGATAGTGTTGAGGACCAACGCGAAGGTCAGCATTGGGCGCAGGAGCGGTAGGGTAACCCAGCGGAGCCTCTGCCAGAAGCTGGCGCCGGCTAAGAGAGCAACGTCTTCGTACTCGCGGGGGATTGCCTGCAGTCCGGCAACAAGAAGGAGGGTGTAGTACCCTACTGAGGCCCAAATATCCAAGAGCATGATAGCGGGCAGAGCTGTCGTAGGCTCTTGAAGCCAGCCCCTTGCAGGATACGGCAATCCCAGGGATGCCAGAATAGCGTTGACATAACCATTGCGGGCATACAGATTGCTGAAAATCAGTGCCAGCACAACCAACGACGTTACAGATGGCAGCAGCAGCGTACTATGCCAGAGAGCGCGCCACCGTACCATGCGGCTTTCGACCAGCATGGCTAACACCAGCGACAAGGCTATTGTAATGGGCACTGTCCCGAGAGTGAATAGAGCGGTATTCCCGAGGGCTTTCCAGAATAGACCGTCAGCGAACACAGAGCTGTAGTTTCCTATCCCCACATAGTGTTGTGGCCCCCTCAGAGTATGGTACTCTGTCATGCTCATCCCGAGAGCGTAACAGAGTGGGTAGATCCAAAAGACAGAGAAGATTATGATCCAAGGGGCTAGGCAAACGAGCAGGAACACGCGCTCACTGTTCTGCATCGCAGGCCTGGCGTAGGAGTTCGTAGACAAGGGAGAGGGGCAAGCCGACGACGTTGTAGTAGCAGCCGCGAACACTTTCCACGAAGATCGCCCCAAAAGGATCCTGAATTCCGTAACCTCCAGCCTTATCCAGCGGGGAGCCCGTGGCGATATAGGCATCTATTTCCGTAGATCTTAGGGGACGGAAGGTTACCTCTGTTCGGGCGACGCCACCGCTCAGCTCCATTTCCGGTACACGGAGCAATACAACCCCGGTATAGACATCGTGCGTTCGGCCGCTGAGGCGCTCGAGTAGCGTGCGGGCGTCTTCAGCCGTAGCCGGCTTGCCCCAACACGTGTCGTCGGCCACGACGGTAGTGTCAGCACCAATGATGAGGCACGGTTCGGCACAGAGGCGAGCGACTGTTAGAGCCTTTGCACGAGCCAGGGAGAGAACGTACTCGGTGGGGGGTTGTGTAGTGCTGCCACTGGGCTCATCGAGCTGAGCGGGATACACGCGAAAGGGGATACCGAGAAGGCGCAGTAGCTCAGCTCGGCGTGGGGACCGCGATGCCAGAATCAGCGGACGCGGTAGGCGGAGCAAGTCTGCTGGAGTCATTGGATGAGCCACTCTACAATAAAAGCACGTGTCCAGCCGGTGGAGTCCTCCCGGTGATGGAGTACGTCTACCAGGTGTGCACACAGCGCTGTAGTGGGGCTTAGACCGATGCGGAGAGCTAAACTCAAGAGACCGGCACGCCACTTCTGAGTGGCATCACCCCAGAGGGTGTTGTACTCGACGAGCAACTGTCCAAAACGAGCCAGGGAGTGCTCCCAGCCAATCGCTACATTAGGGCGACGTTGGTGTGAAGGCAGTTCCAGGGGATAACTGAGCACAGCGTGCCAGGCTATGTCACCCAGCCACCAGCGGTAGCTTTTGCTGGCAGCGGCGAAAAGGCCACCTGCTGGGACAGTGAAGCGCTGCTGTTGTCGGTCGTAGCTGCCCCACCCTTGCGTGTGGATGCCGAACACAAGAGCGGGAACCCAGGGGGTCTCTTCAATAGCACGGAAGCGCAGAGAAACACCCGGGAAGGGCTGCCACTGTGGATTCCCGCTCCCAATGATGTTTTGCCCGCTATAGCTCAGCCCTACAAGGAAACGCGGTAAGGGCGAAATGAAGCATTCGGCGCTGATTGTGCCTTCCGGAAAGAACCCAGCCCGCGCCAGGAGGGTGCCACGAGGCAGGATGCCGGCAGCGGGAATGGTGATGGTAGTGATTGTCTGCACTGCTGTTCCTCCCCCCACGAGGGTATGCGGGGTGCTTAGGGCAGTAACGTGGAGAGCAAGTAGGCAGAGGAGCGTCATGATGCGAGCTCCGGAGACTGGTTCCCGAAGGGGAGAGTCCTAACAGGGTAAAAGACGTCGTTAGGTGGATCGTCGCGGGTCACGAGGACGACAGCGTCAACCAGGAAGTGGACTGGCAGCCACCAGCGTTCCAGTTCTGCGCGAAGACGTTCGACTTCGTCGGCCGGGCCTCTGTACTGTCCGATACTCAAGTGTGGGGTAAATCCCGTTGAGTAACGACTCTGCTCTGTGCACTCGGGGAAGAGCTCTTGGAGGTCCTGCTGGAGTGTGCGGAGAGGCGTATCAGGTTCTGGTGCTAACCACAAGGTGTAGCGGGATTGCCCGTGGTAGAAGGTCTGGAACCTTCGCAGGCAGATAAGGAAAGGCCGCCAGCGGGCACAGAGCTGCTGAAGCTTGGGGTATTGCGGTGGGAGACTACCCACTGGGTAGAAAGGGTACAGCAATGTGATATGGGGCATCCAACGGCGTACTTTGCGGTCGTACCGCTGCCGTAGGGTCTGAATAGGCTCCCACACGTTGTATGGGGGAATGATGACAAGGGCACTCTTGTGGGTTTTCAATGTGGGCATTACAGGACGGCGTGCTGTAGCACGAGCAGGGCACGAATAGACGTTGAAAGATAATTGCGGTAGCAGTGGGGCTGTTGGGCACGGATGTGGAAACTCTCACCCGAGCGGATAAGCAATTCATCGCCGGGCATTTCTACCAGGAGGTTGCCGTCAATGGCGATACCATTAGTTGGAGTGGGGAAGCTCCAGTATCCTTCGGGAGGGAGTTGGGAACCAGCACGGAGGCATAATTCTAACCATTCTGCGTCCTCGGATGACTGTACCGGGCGTAGCAAGCGCAGGACGCTCCCTTGTAGTGACCGGTCCGTAACAACAGCTAAGAGGTTTGTTCCCTGCCAGACTTGTCCACCGTATGCAGAGCGGGCTACTGGGCAGACAGAGCTCCCCAGCATGGCGAACGAAGCCCCGTAGAGGCTGAGCAGGTGACGGAGCACCTTGAACGGGAGCCGTCGCTTGCCCTGTTCTGCCAGCGATAACAGAGCCTTGGAGATTCCGACTTGGCGAGCTACTTCGGTCAACGTCCGCTCGTGCCATTCCCGTAGACGGCGAAGTTGCTGCCCCAGTTGCCGTGGCTCCATACGCGTGTATGCAAAATCATGCGTGCTACGTCCGTAGCCGTTGCAAATTACAAAGCTCTGGTGAGGAACGTTGCCATGCGCTTGAGTGGGAAACTCTGCGTGATTACTGGTGCCAGTTCGGGGATTGGGCGAGCCATTGCGTTGCGTTTTGCGCGCGAGGGGGCGGATTTGTTACTTACGGCTCGGCGGGACGACGCGCTCCGCGCAGTTGTTGAACAGGCTCAGCAGTTGTCTGAGCAGAGCCGTGTCCTCAGTCTCTGTGCCGATCTACGCCAGCCCGCTGCCATTGAACGGCTGGTTGAGTGCGCTCACCAGAACTGGGAGGCAGTGGATGTGCTGGTCAACAACGCCGGTATTGGTTACTTTACCCCCACGGCGGAAGTAGAATTGGAGCGCATAGAAGAGCTCTGGCAGGTCAACGTGCGGGCACCGATACTGCTGACCAAGATGGTCCTGCCTCGGATGCTTCAGCGGCGGCAGGGAACCCTCCTTTTTGTTGCTTCGCTGGCAGGTAAATATGGCGTCAAAGGTGGAAGCGTGTATGCCGCTACGAAGTTCGCTCTGCGCGGCTTTGCCGATTCGCTCTTCCAAGAAGTGAGGTCGTATGGTATCCGTGTTGTAGTCCTGTGCCCTGGCTCTACTGCGACGGCATTCAGCGGCCCGACGGCGTCGGGTACAAGTCGGAGTGGCATTTTACAACCGGACGATATTGCCGAGATAGCGCTGGCGGCGGTACTTTTGCCGGTAACGGCAACTGTTAGTGAGGTGGAATTGCGCCCAACGAATCCCTCGTGAGGTGGCGGGACTATGATGTTGGAGCAGTGGGTCACGACCTTGCAGCAGCTTCCGCCCGAGGGTATCCTGTTGTTTGCCTTTGCGGTTACCTTTGTGGAAAATCTCTTTCCGCCCTCGCCGAGCGATACGTTGCTGCTGTTTTGCGGGGTCCTGGTGGGGTTACAGGTGGTGGATTTTGGACTCTTGCTGCTGGTGGCTACCGTTGGCAGCGTTTCTGGATTCAGTACGATGTTCTGGCTGGGCTATGCCTTCGGGGTCAAAGTTGTGGATGTGGGACGCTGGCGCTTCCTTCCTGTGGAGGCAATCCAAACGGTGGAGCGCTGGTTTCAACGCTATGGCTATTGGGTGATCGTTGCTAATCGGTTCATGTCGGGGACGCGGGCAGTCATTTCTTTTGTAGCAGGGATGTCTAAGTTGACGTTTCCGGTGACGCTACTTCTGTGTGGTCTCAGCGCGCTGGTGTGGAACTCTCTGCTGATCACGGTTGGCTGGAGTGTTGGGCATAACTGGCGCGGAATTGCCTACTGGTTGCAGTTGTATGGCACCCTCATTACTCTTGTGCTGCTGGGGCTTGCACTCGGATGGCTGGTGTGGTGGAGCCTGAGGGCGCGTAGGCAAAAGCGGGAAGTCTCCTCGTAGTTATGGTAGAGAGCCTGTTTAGATGACAACGGAGAAGCGATGTGGGAGCGCCTAATACACCGTTTACGACAACAGGGGATGGCGCTGGTTACAGCACTGGTCGTAGCCATGACGGTGGTAGACCGGCGGACGCCCTTTCCGAGCTCCGTTCCGCCGATCGTGCTCCATCTGGATCTGCTGACGTTCCTATCTTCGGGACAGCAGCGCGGGCGTGTCGGTAGCGAACTCTCCGTTCCGCCATGTTGGCTCAATTAGCCTGGAGGAAAAGGCCGGTACACACCGTGGTAGTGCCCCGACGGAGGCGGTAGGCATAGACTCCCACCGGCAAGCGCTGCAGAGCAACAGTTGCTGCTGTATGCTGTTCAAACGGTACTCGGAGCACCCACTCACCTAAGAGGTTGGTAATTTCCAACACGGTACCCTGCGGAAGATGGACGATGGGGCTCGATTGAAGCGCCGTGGGCATCAAGGTGCACAGTGGTATAGCATGGGGTTCATTGACGTGGACGAGGGGGCTGAGGCTGAGACTGTACTCGGCAACGGGGTGATTCGTAGTCGCTTCAGTAATCCGGACTCGCAAGGAGCCGCTCGATCCGCTGGCTGTCTGGATCCAGCACTGGAAGCGGGCATAGAGGTGCCGGGGCTGCAAAACCAGGGTGTCCGGGGCTTCCAGCACGCCCTCTGGATAACAGGTGTCGCCAAGGCAAAATCGGACTGCGCTGGCGGGAAGACCATTGGGTTCGATGCGGACACGAAGCCGACGCGTGGTTGATGAAGGATTGTATAGGGCGGCTCCGCCAGCGACCTCCGCCCCTGGAGGGGCTCTTAGCTCCGTGTGCGCCCACGCCAGAAGCTGCTGTTCGGAAACAAGGGGGGCAATGAAAACCCGAATAGAGTACTCCAAAAGAACTGCATCGGTTAGGGCATCCCGGAAGCGGAAGCGAAGTATAGCCGGTCCTTCCGGCGTTCCAGGTTCTGTGTACACATAAGCTTTGAAGCTGTGCTCCTCAGCTCCCGGTGCGATAGTGACGGTATCCGGTGAACGGAGCACGCCTGGAGCATAACAGCTCGGTCCCCAGCAAAAGTAGGGGAGTGTGCCGTAGGGCATGGCACTGGTATCCATTTCCACGATAACCCGTAGGGCATCAGTTCCCGTATTGAGAACTACCGCAGGGGCATGGACCTCCCAGCCGGCAGCAACGCGCACGGCAGTAGTCCCTGTGCGGAGCTGGAGGGTCGTCGCTCCTGCCCAGACGGTGCTGAGTCCTACTACGCATACTATGATCTTTGGCATGGCGCTGCCTCGATAAGAGCACATTTGCAGAAGCATGGGACGGATACTGCGACTATGGAATGTCTTGGTTGGGCAGAGCCGAGGTGGTCTGCGGCTGGCTTTCCAGCTTACCAGAGTTGATAACGGACATAGCTCGTGCGGGGCCGTGCTTGAGAAGGTATTCCAGGGCACGAACAGCCCGCTCTATCATTGCGTCACGTTGGGGCAGCTCGTGAGGATCAAATGGAGAGAGCACATACTCTACCATGCCGCCGGTCGGGAAGGCGTCACCGATGCCACAACGGAGGCGTAAGACATTGCGGGTCCCCAAGTGCTCGATAACGGAAGCCATTCCATTATGACCGCCATCGCTTCCCGAAGCCTTCAAATGGAGGCGTCCCAGTGGGAAATTGAGCTCGTCTAACACAATGACGATTCGTTCCGTTGGAATTTTGTTCAGTTTTTGGAGGGCACGAACGGCTTCTCCACTCCGGTTCATGTAGGTCAGTGGAAGGATTGCTATGACCGGCTGCCCGGAAACTCGGACCTGGGCCTCCATCCATGGGCCGACTCCTTGCCGCCACAGGCCACCGTAGCGTTCAACGAATGCGTGGACGACCATCCAACCGATGTTGTGACGAGTTTCAGCATACTCGGCGCCCGGGTTGCCCAATCCTACGATGAGCCACGGTACGGCATGCATCAAGCGGTACCCATCCTGTGACACTGGCTGTAGACGCTGCGAGATTGTCGAGGATTGCTACGCTGTACGTCTACCTCTGCCGTAATATTGTGCTTGGAGCACATGTTCCACAGACTGGGATGGAGATGCGTTATCTGTGGTGTCTCCCTGTCGTGAGCGTCTCGTTTCTACTATGGGCGCAACCCCGAACGCTGCCTCTTGCACCTCCAACTTTGGATGCTCCACCGGTCCCCGTTCAGGGAGCCCCGATCGCCATAGACCCGCGGATTGAAGAACGCCTCCAGCGTGCTCGGGACTTGCTGCCGATCGAAGGTGTATGGGTCCTCCGCCTGGAGAGCTTTGACACCACGGGTGGGGACATCCGGATGGTCCGAGAGGACTATACCATTCAGCTCATCATTGCCCGGGCACAGGAAGGCAGCCTGGAGCCAATAACGGCCACAGTGATCAACTCGCAGAGCCAGCGGCTACCCGTGGGGACTACAGTTGCCACCTTCCAGCCGACGGCAGACTCAACGCTGTACATCGCCGAATGGCTCTTCCCAGGCTGGCGCGCTGCCCGCAGTGAGCTGAAGCTGGAGGGGAATGCTGTAGCCACGGCCGAGATCCGCGATGTGCCGCGCTATCCCTTGGTGGCTACGGTCCGAATGGTCAAGCTACGTCCACGCCCGTGGCAGCGGACGCCAGCGGGGCGGTGAATGCCAGAGCCCTCCCGTTCGTCTTTGGAAACGGTGTCCCAGTAGTTGGCGGTAGGACTTATGGAGTGGACTTCCCACCGGGTTCGGCAGTCGTTTCTGGATTTCTTCGCCGAGCGCGGGCATCGGATCGTGCCCAGTGCGCCGGTTATTCCGCACGGAGACCCGACCTTGCTGTTCACCAACGCGGGAATGAACCAGTTCAAGGACGTCTTCCTCGGGCAGGGCAAGCGTGACTACACGCGGGCGGCCGATACTCAGAAGTGCATTCGCGTCAGCGGCAAGCACAACGACCTGGAGGAGGTGGGGTACGACACGTACCACCACACCTTCTTTGAGATGCTCGGCAACTGGAGCTTCGGCGACTACTACAAGGCCGAAGCTATCGCCTACGCCTGGGAGCTGCTAACCCAGGTCTGGAGGCTGCCTCCGGAACGGCTCCACGCTACGGTCTTCCGCACCGATGATGAGGCCTACGAGCTCTGGCGCCGTTATCTGCCTGCGGAGCGCATCCATCGCTTCGACGAGAAGGACAACTTCTGGGAGATGGGCGACACGGGCCCCTGCGGGCCGTGCACGGAGATCCACTACGACCGCACGCCAGACCTGAGCGGTAGCCGGCTGGTGAATGCTGGTACCCCGCTGGTCACGGAGGTCTGGAACCTCGTCTTCATCCAGTACAACCGCCGCGCTGACGGCAGCTTGGAGGAGCTACCGGTCAAGCATGTGGATACGGGTATGGGTCTGGAGCGGATCTGCGCGATTCTGCAAGGGGTGGACTCCAACTACGACACGGACCTCTTTGTGCCACTCATTCGGCGGATTGAGGAACTCAGTGGGCGACGATATCCGCGGGAGGACGTGCGCCATCCCGATGGCATCGCCATGCGGGTCATGGCGGACCACATTCGGGCTCTGTCCTTTGCGATTGCTGACGGTGCACTACCGGGCAATACAGGCCGGGGCTACGTCCTGCGGCGTATCCTCCGGCGGGCGGAACGCTTTGCCCGTACCCTGGGCTTCCAGGAGCCCGTGCTCTGGCGCTTGGTGTCGGAGCTGGTCTCCATCATGGGCGATCCCTTTCCGGAGCTACGCCAGCATCAGCGGACGATTGAGCAGGTCATTGAGGCAGAAGAGGCGGCCTTCCTCCGCACGCTGGACCGTGGGCTGCAGCTCTTTGAAGAGGTCGTCAGACAGGTGCAGCAGCAAGGTGAGCGTGTGATCCCAGGCGAGGTCGCCTTCCAGCTCTACGATACGTACGGCTTCCCGCTGGATTTGACACAGCTCCTGGCCCGTGAACGCGAGCTGACCGTTGACACCGAGGGCTTCCAACGCCTCATGGAAGAGCAACGCCAGCGCTCCCGTCAGGCGCAGAGAGTGCATCACGTGGAGGTCCATCTGGCCCCTACAGCGCAGCAGCTCCACACGGAGTTTACGGGCTACGAGGAGCTGGAGACAGAGTCCACGGTGCTCTACGTGGAGGACAACCACGTTGTGCTGGAACGGACGCCATTTTACGTGGAAGCTGGCGGCCAGGTCTCGGATACGGGTCGGCTGGTGGTGGGCGGGGATACTTACGCTGTGGAGGACGTCTGCCGCGTGGGCGAAGCGATTGTGCATGTGTGTGCCAGTGAGGTCGAGCCGTTGCTGGGTGAAGCGGCTTTGGCGCAAGTTGACCGCCGGCGCCGTTGGGCAATTATGCGGAACCATTCGGCGACACACCTCCTCCACGAAGCGCTGCGGCGGGTCCTTGGACCTCACGTTCAGCAGGCGGGTTCCCTCGTAGCTCCCGATTACCTCCGCTTCGACTTCTCCCACTTCGGCAAAGTAGAGCCGGCCCAGCTCCGGGACATAGAGGCGCTGGTCAACGAGAAGATCCGCGAAGCCATCCCTGTGGAGACCCGAATCATGCCGCTGGAGCAGGCCCGCAAGCTGCCGAACGTCAAGATGTTCTTCGCCGACAAGTACGGCGACATCGTCCGTGTCGTCATCATGGACGAGCGCTTCTCCGTAGAGCTCTGCGGGGGGACGCACGTACAGGATACCGGCCAAATTGGTATGTTCGTACTGACGGCTGAGGACGCTGTGGCGGCAGGTGTCCGCCGTGTGGAGGCTGTTACCGGTGAGGGTGTTGAGCAGTACGTGGAGCAGCTCCGGCAGCGGATAGAGGAGCAGCAGCGGTATGCCGAGCAGTTGTCCGAGCAGCTCCAACGCCTGCAGCGAGAGCTGGAGCGGATGCAGTTGGAGCGTGAGCGTGCGCGGATTCCGGAGTTCGTTGCCCGTGCTCGCTCTACTAATGGCATTCGGATCGTTGCCGAACGCGTCGCCCTGGAGTCTATGGAGCAGCTCAAAGCATTGGCAGATCAGGTCCGAGCTGCTCTGGGGAACAAGGGAATCGCCGTGCTGGCTACTGTCAGCGAGGGTAAAGTCCACTTGGTCTGCGTCGTCACGCCAGACCTAACGGAGCGGTATCCAGCAGGGAGGCTGGTAGCTCGGATTGCTCAAGAGCTCGGTGGAGGCGGAGGCGGCCGGCCCCATCTGGCGACGGCCGGCGGACGGCATCCGGAAAGGCTCCCGGAGCTCTTCCAGCGCCTTCCGGAGCTCATCGCCTCTTTCGGTGCGGAAGCAGTGCAGGCCTAAGCTCGCTCCCCCATCAAGGCGCAGATAGCGGCGACGGAGACGATATCCTCCCACCGACAGCCGCGCGAAAGATCGCAGTACGGCCGCCGGAGGCCCTGTACGATTGGCCCCAGCGCCTGTGCTCCAGCCAAGCGTTCTGTGAGCTTGTATGCAATGTTCCCGGCGTCCAAGTTGGGGAAGATGAGCACGTTGGCGTGCCCAGCAACAGGGGAGCCTGGTGCTTTACGAGCTGCAACCTCCGGCACCAGTGCGGCATCGCCTTGCAGCTCTCCATCGGCCAGGTACTGCGGGTAGCGTGTTCGGAAGAGCTGGACGGCCCGCTGGACCTTCTCCACCATCGGATGCTGGGCGCTCCCCTTGGTGGAGAAGGACAGGAAAGCGATGCGAGGTTCGGTGCCCACCACGTGCTCTACGTTCTGCGCAGTGCAGTAGGCAATCTCGGCCAGCTCCTCTGAGCTGGGGTCAGGGACCACGCCTGCATCGGCATACGTTAGCACCCGGTCGGGGAAGAGCATGAGGAAGTAGCTGCTGATGATGCTGATGCCGGGAGCCATCCCAACGGTCCAGAGGGCGGCCCGGAGGACCTCTGAAGTTGCAGAGAGTGAGCCCGCTACGCAGCCGTCTACTGCGCCGGAGTCCAGCAGCATGCCGGCGAAGAGCAACGGATGCAGGAGCTGCCGATAGGCTTCCTCCAGCTCCATGCCCTTATGCTGGCGGCGTTCCCAGAGCTGATGGGCGAAGGCGTCCAGGAGTGCTGAACGCCGTGGTTCGATGATGGGGATGTCTTCCAAGGCGATGCCGTGATGGGCAGCTACTCGATGGATGGCCTCAGCATGTCCCACCAACACGGGTTCCACAATCCCCTGGCCCTGCAAGTAGCGGACGGCGCGGAGTGTACGCTCATCCTCAGCATCGGGAAAGGCAATGCGGCGGCGCAGCGCTGCCGCACGAGCATGCAATTGCTGCAGGAATTCTGGGTTCATGGAAGCGGCAGGATGCTGACCGTTCCGACCGGTAGCGGGACTTGGAGCTGTGGTTCGGCTCGGGTTCCGGTTGCTACGATGAGCCGGGGGGTGTCCTCTGCGGTGAGTATCCACAGCTCGTCGCGGATGGGGACATTCTGGAGCTGCCGGACGTTCCACCGCTGGAGGAGGCGGAGGCCACTGCGGGAGCGGATGTCTACCCGCAGAAGTCCCTGCGACGTACCGATGAAGGCGAAGTCGTCCACCGTCGTCACCAACCCTGTAATGCGCGTGCGCGCAGAGTCGGTTGCCGAGGGATAGACGGGCAAGCTCCCCAGGAGGCGGAGCGGTGAGAGCCCGACGAAACTGAGTCGTGGAGCGCGAGGAGCTGGACCGTCATCGCCACTGCCAGTGCTAAGTATGAGAAGTTCTGCACCGTTGGCCCGAATGGCAGCGAAGCGCGGCGAAGGGGGCAGCTCCAGCGAGTCTATTAGCCTCTCAGTTCGCGCATCCAAGACGAGTAGCCGAGAACTCCGCTCCTCCAGCGCATAGAGGAGCGGCCCAACGGCCAGGACGTACCGGATCGTGCCAGGCACCGTCAGCGTCCGAGCGAGCCGGAGCTGCAGGAGGTCAAGGATGCTGAGCAGCCCGACCCCGTCATGCCAGACGTAGCCCGTCGTTGCGTTCGGGAAGGCCAGTCCCGCAGGTGGGGCGGGGAGGGGAATGAGGGCCCGCTGTCGGTAAGATTTAGCGTCCAGCACGGCTACGGCATTTGCCTGGAGGGGGAGATACAGGCCATCGCGGAAGGCCACAACATCGCGGATCGGAGCAGGCGGGGGCGCGCCGTTTGCATCTGCATAGGCATCGGCAAGCAGGACCTGCCCCCCTGGCTCTTGCCGTACCTGCAGCGTGGAGGCAGCCGTGAGCAGCAGGAAGCGCCACTGCGACGGGGCGCTGTCGTAGAAGGGTTCGTCTCCGCAGCCCAGGAGTAGGGCCCACACGATGGCGGTCAGCCACCTCATCCGGCCGCATCTGGCAGACGTGGCACCAGCTCACTGACCAGCAAGGTCATCTTTGGTTCGGCCTCCCGCGCCGCCTGCAGCACGTCTTCCAGCGAGAGTGGTTGTAGCGCGTCGGGGAAACACTCGTCAGTGAGGATGGAGAGCCCAAAGACCTCTATCCCCATATGCCGGGCGACGATGACCTCCGGTACGGTGCTCATCCCGACAGCATCGGCGCCGATGAAGCGCAGGAAGCGGTACTCAGCGCGGGTCTCCAAGCTTGGTCCACTGAGCGCTACGTAGACGCCCTTCTGCACCTTCAGCCGCAACTCCAGGGCCAGTTCCTCCGCCAGCGCAATCAGGCGCCGCGAGTACGGCTCGCTCATGTCGGGAAAGCGGGGACCAAGCGAGTCGTCGTTGGGGCCAATGAGCGGGTTGTCGCCCATCAGGTTGATGTGGTCCACGATGATCATCAGCTCACCGCGGCGGAACAGGGGGTTGAGCGCCCCTGCAGCGTTCGAGATGATGAGCGTCCGCACCCCCAAGGCATAGAGGACACGCACGGGGAAGGTGACCTGCTGTAGCGTGTAGCCTTCGTACCGGTGGAAGCGCCCCTGCATGGCGACCACTGGGCGTCCCCGCAGGTGACCGAAGATGAGCCGCCCACGATGTGATTCTACCGTTGCGATGGGGAAGTGCGGGATGTTCTCGTACGGGATGGCGCACTCCTGCTCGATGCGCTCGGCCAGCTCCCCCAAGCCCGTACCCAGGATGATGCCGATGGAGGGCCTTATGGAGGTCGTCAGTTGGATGACTTCCACGGCATCCTGCATGTGCTGGCGGAGGATCGAGACGGGTTGGCTCATGGCAACCTCTCGTGCGAAAGAGTGACAACGACTTGCTTCGAAGGACGTTCGCCGAAGAGGGCAGTGCCGATGCGCAGGAGCGTGGCCCCTTCCTCCACGGCGAGTTCATAGTCGGCGCTCATGCCCATGGAAAGGTGCGGGAAGTCCTCAGGCGAGCTGCCGTAGCGCTGCTGCAGCTCACCCCGGAGGTTGCGCAGGAGGCGGAACTCCTGCCGCACACGCTGAGCCTCTGCTGGCGCTGGAATCGTCATCAACCCAAGGAGGTGTACCGAAGGTAGTCGGAGCACTGCTTCGGCAAGCTGGAACAACGCCTCTGGCTGGCACCCGTGCTTGCTTGCTTCCCCGGATGTATTCACCTGCAGCAGCAGCGGCACGATGACGCCATGCCGCTCGCCCCAGCGGTTGAACGCTTCGGCGACATGCTGCGAGTCAACCCCGTGGATGAGCGCGGCGATTGGGGCAATGAGCTTGACCTTGTTGGTCTGCACGTGCCCGATGAAGTGCCATTCTACTTCGTACCCCCGCTGCCGGAGGTGGTTTGCCTTCCGGTGCATCTCTTGGGCATAGTTCTCGCCGAAACAGCGGATACCAGCTTGGACGGCCAGCTCTACGAGCTCCGGTGGGTGGCCTTTGGAGACAGCGACGATGCGGATTTCGGCGGGGTCCCGTCCAGCGCGACGTGCGGCCTCTGCTACTCGCCGCAGTAACTCTTGCCAGCGGCTGCGGAGGAGCTCAACCGATGTCTCCGGTGGCGCCATCGCTTGCAAAAATAGGGTCATGCAGCTTCTCCTCTCGGGCGCTCCCAGGCGCTGACCAGGACGCAGGCAACAGCGTCACTGGTGACGTTCACCACCGTGCGGCTCATATCCAGCAGGCGGTCTACCGCTACGATGAGGGCCAGTCCCTCTTGGGGCAGCCCTAAGCTCTGGAGGATGAGCACCAGCATGACGATGCCTGCTCCGGGTACGGGCGCTGCCCCCACGGAAGCAGCCACCGCCATCGCGATGAGCACCACCAGCGCTCCGAAGCTGAGCTCTATGCCGTAGAGCTGGGCAATGAAGAGCGTTGCTACCGCCTGGTAGAGGCTCGTGCCGTCCATGTTGACGGTGGCACCCAGTGGGAGTACGAAGCCAGCGATGTCGTCTCGTATCCCCAGGCCATGGCGGCAGACATGGAGCGTTGTCGGCAACGTAGCCGCACTGGAGCTCGTCGAGAAGGCAACGACCTGCGCTGGAAAGAGTGCTCGGTAGAACGCCTGTACCGACTTCCCCGCCAAGAGACGCAGCGCCAATGGGTAGGCCAGCCCTACCATGAGTCCAAGGCCCAGCAGGACCGAGAGGCTGTATGCACCGAGTGCCGAAAGTAGCGACCAGTCCATCCGCAGACCCGCCATGAGCGCGAAGACCCCCACGGGCGCCATCCGCATGACGATGTTCACCAGTGCCAGCAGTCCGGCCAGGAGGGCCTGGAGGAGCTGGCGCAGAGGGGCAATCCGCTCTGCGGGTACCGTCGTCAGCGCTATGCCGAAGAGCAGTGTAGCCAGGATAACCTGCAACATCCGGCGGTTGTCCTGCGCGGAGGCCAAGAAGTTCTCCGGCACGAACTCCACCAACACCTGCAGCGGGCTCTTCTGCTGGAGCTCTTCGGCCGCACTCCGGCGCTCGGCCAGGGCCTGTTCGTAGCGCTCCTGGAGCCGCTCCCGCTGTTCGACGGAGGCGAGTGTGCCCGGGCGCACGGCGCTTGCCACTCCGATGCCGACCAAGATTGCCACGACCGTAGAGGCCAAGTAGTATGCCACGGTCCGCCCTCCCAGGCGCGACAGGCGCGCGAGGCTCCCAACCCCGGCAACTCCTTCCAGCAGGGAGGCTACTACCAGCGGCAGGGCCAGCAGCTTGAGCAAGTTCAGGAACAGCGTCCCGAGCGGAGCAATCCAAGCAGTGGTGAACGCCTCCAGCCCCAGCACCGGTTGGAGCAGGCTCCATGCAGTGCCGGCCACGAAGCCGAGGACAATCTGCAGCGGGAGCGAGAGCCGGCGAGGCATGCTCTACAGTGTTGCCGTCACGCTGAGGCTCAGCCCGTTCGCGGCGGGCATGTAGCGGCAGACCCCTCCGACGCACACAATCCCCGCCCGCTGGCGCCCGTAGCCCAGTGTCAGCTTGAAGCGTTGGAGGAGGAGCGTCATGGCAGCGCCAGGGTAGTGGAAGCGGGCGCTGCGGTCAGGATTGCCGTAATTGTATTCGTCCCACAGCGTCACGGCCCAGTGCGGCGCCAGCGAGTACTCCAGCAGGGTGAAAAGCCAGCGACCGCGGTCTTGGCGGGTCCAGAGGTGCTGCAGCTCCGCACGCACGGTCTGCCGCGGTGCGAATGTGTAAGCGATGTCGGCGATGGCAATCCAGGTCCAGATGAGCCCGTAGCCGCGCACGCCTTCGGAGACGTCGCGGTTGTAGACCTGCCGCGTGAGGTTGACCGTGCTCCGGAGTCGCGGGGTCCAGCTCACTGTGTGCTCGGCAACGAGCTCCTCCAGGTAGAGCTGCCTGCCGATTCCGGGGAAGGGGCTTCGATAGCGCAGCTCGCCAGTGTGCACGGTGTCCAGCCCATGGATACGGCTGTAGCTGAGCGTCAGCGTGCCCCCGCCTTCGCCACCGACCAGGGACTGCTCCGGCAGGGCAATGATGGCCTCCGCTGCAATCCCAATCTCCCCTCCGGGCTGTGTGGCGTAGGCGTAGAGTGTTGCCAGGCGGTACGTCTGCTGCCGGCTTAAGGGTGCCAGGTAGTTCAGCACCGAGACGGTCCCCGAGGCCGTCCGGTCGGAGTAGAACGCCATGTTGTCAATCCGCTTGGCCTGCAGGAGGAAGCTCACGGGGGCCAGCTCGCCAGCCAGGGTCACGTAGAGCCCCGTGCCGGGGTTGTACGAGTAGCCGTTGAGTGCCGAAGGGTCGTTGTACTTGTACGCCCACTCTGCCGTCAGCCGCCAAGACCCCCATTGCCACGAGCCGCGGAGGGCATAGGTCAGGACGTTCTCCGGCAGTCGGTAGAGGGGGTCGGTGTCGGGCTGGTACTTGCTGACCGCCGACGCTCCAAGCTGCCAGGAGAGCGGCGTCTCGATGCCCAGCAGTGCTCCGATACCCCAAGCCGATGGGGTCAGCTCTACGTCAGCGCCGCGAATGAGTCCCGTCCACTCAAAGAAGCGCCGCTGCCGCGCTACAAAGCCCGTCAGCCGAATCCCTGGTCCGTTGTAGCGCAGCCGGACCCCTTCCAGCCCGTTGTCAATCCCCAGGAGGCGTTCTTCGTACGTGCGCAGCACCATCCCGGAGCCGAACTGCTCGTAGAAGCCGCCGACCGTGAGCTGGAAGCGCTCGTCCTGGTAGTCCAGCGAGCGGAGGGCAATCCCGGAGCCGGCATACCGGCGGTCGTAGCCCTGCAGCGGCTCCAAGTAGGCCTCGTAGCGCAGGCTCGCGGTGAATGGGCCCAGCCGGTAGGAGAGCGGAACGTATGCGTTCAGCCCCAGCCGTTCGGGCACCGCGGGGGCTCCAATGGCGCTGTCGGCCCGGTACGAGCGGAGCTCAATCTGCACCCCGCCACTCAGGGACGCACCGGCCTGCCCAAAGGCGAAGCAGGGGAGTAGGGTAGAGAGCAGGCCGAGGCGCCGTAAGTGCCTCATTTGGTCTCGGTCGGCTGCAAGGTGTCGGAGCGTGCCAGCTCCTTGAGCACAGCGTAGAGGCGCTCCTCGTCCCCGGGTGAGTACGCCTGGTGCTGCCAGACGATGCGTCCTGAGCCGTCCAGCACGAAGGAGTGCGGGATGTCGGCCACGTTCATCGCCCGGCGCAGCTCGCTATTGGGGTCCAGGTAGACGTCGAACTGCCACTTCCTGGCCCGTATCAGTGGGGCAACCTTCGCGCTCGTGCGGGCGTCGTCAATGGAGATGGCGAGAATCTTCACGCCCGTCTCCGCCTGCCACTGCGGGTACAGCTTGTGCAGCGTGGCGAGCTCCACAAGGCAGGGCTTGCACCAAGTCGCCCAGAAGTTGACCACCATGGGCCTACCTCCGTTGTGGAGGGTATCGGCCCGGACGGATCGCCCATCCAAGGTCTGGAGCGTCACAGCCGGCAACTGCCCCCAGAGCGGGAGCGCCGCCACAGCAAGGACAGCGAGGTGCATCATCGGTACACCCACCGAAGGCCACATCTCTGCTGCAAAATTGCAAATCCCCTCCACAGCCTGGGGCACGGAGCTACCAGATTGCGGTCTACAGATGCACCGAGCTCTTCACAAAAGCATCGGGGCGCACGGCTACCGTGCGCCCCGACATGCTGTCTCGGACTCGCCTCCAGGCTTACCGCACGAGCGTCATCTGCCGTGTGGCCACTACGCGCCCGTCCAGCACCAGGCTGTACTCGTACACCCCAGCACCCAAGAGCCGCATCTCCAGCGTCACCTGCCCATGCGCCCCACGCTCGGGCAGCTCTACCCGCCGCAGCTCCCGACCCCGCCCGTCCCGCACCACCAGCTCGGCCCGACCGACGCCAGCCGGGATGTAGTACGGCACCGTCGTCGTCCCCTCGTGCGGGTTCGGGATGTTCTGCCCCAGCCAGGCATCGTGAATCTGCGTGCCGCCGGTCTCCCCGCCGCGGCCGCCCCGCTCCTGCAGCAGTTGCTCCACCAGCAGCCGCAGCCGCTCTACCTCCTGCCGTTGCCGCTCTACCTCCTGTCGTTGCTGCTCTAACTCCCGCCGCTGCTCCTTGATGGCCTCCACCAGCAGCGCCGTCAGGCGGCTGTAGTCCATGCCCAGCGGCTCCCCCGTCTGCGGGTCGCGGTCCACCACCTGCGGCACCACCGGCGCCACCTCCTCTACGATGAACCCAATGTCCTCCCGCTCCCCATACTCCGGCTTCCACCGGAACTCTACCCCCCGCAGCCGCAGTACCTTCCCCAGCGCCTCCCCGATGGGTCGAACCGCGTCCTTGTACCGTAGCGAGGACGGCGCCGCCCCCGCGGCTGATGCCCACTCCAGCACAGCCGTGTCCTGCCGCACGGAGGCAATCCTTAGCACATCCCCAACCTGCCCCAGCGTTGCCGGCAGCGTGTACACGATGTTCCTCCGCTGCCTCTGGGCTTGGAAGGCCGTGTAGTTCGTTCCTGCGCCTGAGGGCTCGTAGAAGCGCAACTGCGAAGCCAGGTCGCACACGTTGTACAGCCACAGGTCCACATCCACAAAGGCCGCAATGTTGCTGTACGCACTCAGGTCCGTCTGCGTGTCAGTCGTCTGCCCGCTGAAGCCGAAGCTGCGTTTGCCGACCTTCAGGTTGTACCCGCCCGGGATGGCGGAAAGAGAGTCGCTGGCGTGGTTGAGCCAGCCCCCGCTGACGGTGCTGGCATAGCCGCTGGCGGTGTTGTACCAGCCCCCGCCGACGGTGCTGACGGTGCCGCTGGCGGTGTTGCTCCCGCCCCCGCCGACGGTGCTGCCACCACCTCTGGCGGTGTTGTAGCTGCCCCCGCCGACGGTGCTGTTGAGGTCGCTGGCGGTGTTTTCCCAGCCCCCGCCGACGGTGCTGGCATAGCCGCTGGCGGTGTTTCTATAACCTCCACAGACGACGCTGTAGTCTCCAAGTGCCGCGTTTTCGTCATCCCAGCCAGTGTTCTGCCCGCTGCTGACGGCGCTGAGGTACGGGCTGCTACCTGGGGCGTCCGAGGCGGCTGCGGGTATGCCACGCGGGCCCTCTGCCAGCAGCCTCCGGCCGTGGGAGCATCCTCCCGAAATGTCCTCCACTATTGCCCTCGGGGCTGAGGCCTCGGTGCTGCTCGGCGGAGTGCTGCGCTACCCAGCCCTGCTGGACACATCGGGCTGCTGCGCGGACGTGTCAGCGGTTGCCCTCAAGGGCAGCATGGCTTCGCTGCCGACGCCCGTAGGCCCGTTGGGCACCTGCCCGCCAATGCTCCAGCCCCACCCGAGGAACAGCAGAGCCGCCACCGAGAGCATGGTGCAGAGCTGCGTCTGGCTCGACATGGGTCACCTCCGGAGTAGTTCCACATATGACCTTACCTTTGGCCCTGCAGGCTGAGGGAGCAGTGCGCTTGGGGATTGCCTGGCTGTGCGCTTCCTTGGGGGTCTTGCGGCCCAGTGCTCAGCCCGTCGGCCCCCACCACAACGAGGCAGCCCCCGCCGTTCCTGCACCTCCGCGGGAGCAGGGAGCCGCGGCAAGTTACGGGAATTCTGCCTGTCCGAGCCCGACTTCGGACGCTGCACAGTCGGGGACCAGCACGGGAGCCAGTATTGCTGCAGGCTATCCCCAGGAGTCTGCGGGCGTCTCCGGCAGCACGCCTCTGCAGAGGGGGAGTCCTCTCTGCCCGGAGGGCTAATTTTGTGACGGCGAGGGTGCAGTCATGACGACCTTCCGGCAGCGGAGTAGCCCGACACTGCGGCGATGCCCGCGGTGCAAGACGGTTGGGCGGATGTACCGTTCGCATAGCCGCAATGCGTTTGAGCGGTTCATGAAGCTCTTCAGCCCGGTGTTGGTACTCTACCGCTGCCACCACTGTAACTGGCGCGGGTACATGTTTCGGCGCTTCCGGTCGCAGAGCCGCTTTGCTTTCTGGATGACGCTCTTGGGGATTGCGACCGGCAGCGTCGCCGGGGTCGCCGTTGGGTGGTTCCTGCTCGTGCGCTTCGTGGAACTGCTCTTGGGACGCTGATGCTGCAGCATGAGCTGACGGCAACGGTAGAGACGGCCTTGGCACTGGGGTTGACCGCCGAGGAGTACGAGCGGATTGTGCAGCTCCTGGGTCGGGAGCCCAACCCCACGGAGCTGGGGATGTTCGCGGTGATGTGGAGCGAGCACTGCAGCTACAAGAACTCGCTGAAGCTCCTGCGGACGCTGCCGCGGACGGGCGGGCGGGTGCTCTCCGGCAACGAGAATGCCGGTATGGTGGACATCGGCGGCGGGTATGCGATTGCCTTCAAGATCGAGAGCCACAACCACCCCTCGGCGGTAGAGCCGTACCAAGGGGCAGCAACCGGCGTAGGAGGCATCCTGCGGGACATCTTCACCACGGGCGCGCGGCCAATCGCCGTGCTGGACTCCCTCCGCTTCGGGGAACTCAAGGACGCGCGGACACGCTACCTGGTCCGCGGCGTCGTGCGCGGGATTGGCGATTACGGGAATGCCTTCGGAGTGCCCACGGTCGGCGGCGAGGTGTACTTCCAGCCCTGCTACGCTGACAATCCTCTGGTCAACGCCATGGCCGTGGGGATTGTGCCCATAGACCGCATCATCCCTTCGGTGGCCCGCGGGGTGGGGAACCCGGTCTACCTGCTCGGCAACCGGACGGGGCGGGATGGGATACACGGGGCGTCGCTTTTGGCCTCGCGAACGTTTGAGGACGGGCAGCAGGACATGCGCCCATCGGTGCAGGTCGGGGACCCCTTCGCCGAGAAGCTGCTGCTGGAGGCAGTGCTGGAGCTGCGCGATGCCGGCATCGTCGTGGGGATGCAGGACATGGGGGCTGCGGGCATCTGTTGCTCGACCTCCGAGATGAGTGCCCGCGGGCGTGTGGGGATGCGGATAGACTTGGATGCCGTGCCGCTGCGCGACCCGGGGATGAGCGCTTATGAGATCCTGCTCTCCGAGTCGCAGGAGCGGATGCTGGTCGTGCTGCGCCGAGGCACGGAGTCCATCGCGGAGGAGATTTGCCGTAAGTGGGGAATCGGCTGCGCACGGATTGGGGAGGTGACCGAGGACGGCATCCTGCGCTACTACCGGCATGGGGAGCTGGTGGCCGAGGTCCCTGCTTGGACGTTGGTGGCCGGCGAAGGGGCGCCGCAGTACGACCGAGAGGCGCGTGAGCCGGCCTACCTGCAAGAGCTCCGAGCCGTGAGGCCCGAGGACCTTCCGGAGCCCGTCTCACCAGAGGAGGCCTTCTGGCGGCTGCTGACGAGCCCGACGGTTGCCAGCAAGCGCTGGGTCTTCGAGCAGTACGACCATCAGGTGCAGACGAACACCGTGCTCCTGCCTGGCATGGCCGATGCCGCCGTGCTGCGGCTGCGCGAGCTCCCGGGACGCGGCATCGCCGTGAGCGTGGACTGCAACAGCCGCTACGTCTACCTCAACCCCTATCGCGGGGCCCAGATCGCGGTCGCAGAGGCCGCCCGGAATGTGGCCTGCGTTGGGGCCGAGCCGGTTGCTA
The DNA here is from genome assembly GCA_025055465.1 of Candidatus Kapaibacterium sp. Lineage (GTDB taxonomy): Bacteria > Bacteroidota > Ignavibacteria > Kapaibacteriales > HRBIN21 > HRBIN21. Next base: position 21,469 of record JANWXA010000001.1, on the reverse strand, counting down.
TCACGAACTGCCTCAACTTCGGGGACCCGTACGACCCTGAAGTCTTCTGGCAGTTCCGCGAGGCCGTCCGAGGCATGGGGGATGCCTGCCGAGCCTTCGGAACCCCAGTGACGGGCGGGAACGTAAGCTTCTACAATGCGTCGCCGCGCTCTGTGGTCTATCCTACGCCCGTCATTGGGATGCTGGGGTTGGTGGAGGATGTGACGGCTGCTGTTGGGATGGGCTTTCGGGCAGAAGGGGATGTCGTGCTGCTGATTGGGCCGCAGCGGGCAGAGTTGGGCGGCTCGGAGTACTTGTGGCTCTTCCACGCGATGGTAGCCGGCGATGCGCCAACGCTGGAACTGGAGGAGGAGCGCCGTCTCCAGCAAGTGCTACGGATGGCCGTTCGGCGCCGGTGGCTCCGCTCAGCGCACGACTGCTCCGAAGGGGGGCTGGCAATCTGCTTAGCCGAGAAGGCGATCGCCTCTGAGGGTGCGCTGGGGGCAGAGCTCGCCCTGCCGTGGGAGCTTACGGCGGCACAGCTCTTCGGGGAGGCGCAGACACGGGTAGTGGTCTCCGTACCACCCGAGCACGTGGCCAGTGTGTTCCAGCTCTGCCGGGAGTGGGAGCTGCCGTGTGTGGAGCTCGGCCGAGTCGTGCGTGACCGGTTCGTGCTGCAAGGGGTTGTGGAGACCAGCGTGGCTGAGCTCCGGCATCAGTACGAACGGGCACTCCCGGAGCCCGTGGAGCGCGTATGAGCGAGCCCGTACTCGTTGCCTTGACCGGTGCCCCAGGAAGCGGGAAGACCACTGTAGCTGAACTACTCCGCCAGAACGGCATCCCCGTGCTGGACGCCGACCAGATGGGGAAGGAGCTCATGGAGACCGATCCCGAGCTTCGGGAACGGTTGCAGCAGACCTTCGGTGCGGACATCTTTGGACCCGATGGGCGGCTACGGACTGCAGCGCTTGCCGCTCGCATCTTTGGAAGGACACCGCAGCATCGCCGAGCACGGCGACTCGTGGAGGAGCTCGTCCACCCACGGGTACTGGAAGCGCTCGCGGAACATGTCCAACGCCTGGCCTCAGAAGGGGCACAGCTGGTCGTCGTGGAGGCAGCGCTCGTCTTCGAAACGGGCCTGGACGAGGCCTTCGACTACGTCATCGTCGTAGATGCCCAGGAGTCTAAGCGCCGCGAGCGGCTCTGCCAGCGGGGCTGGAGCCAGGAGCAGATTGCAGCGCGTGAGGCCGCACAGCAATCCCCGTCGTCCAAGCGCCTCCGAGCCGACATTGTGCTCGCCAACGACGGGAGCTTCGAGGAGCTCAAGCAGAGCGTTGACTTCCTGGCGGCGCTCCTCCGCACTCTGCCACCACGGGTGCCGCCGTCAGAGCAGACCGAAGTTCTGCCGAGGCCGGATGTATCCTCTGCGTCAGAGAGGCACGATGCGGGCTGAGGTCCTTGGTTCGGTAGCGGAGCTCGTTGTGCGCGTCGGCCCGGAGATGGTGGCCATCCTGGATGGGTGCGTGGTGCATCCGGTCTACTCCACCTTCTGGTTGGCGTACCACGCTGAGGTAGCTGCCCGGCGTGCGATTGAGCCGTTTTTCGAGCCTGGGGAGAATGCTGTCGGGGCAGAGCTCCACCTGCGCCACGAGGCCATGGCGCCCGTTGGGGCCGATGTGCGTATTCGGGCAGAGGTTACCGAGCTGCAGGGGAATCGTGTCTGGTGCGTAGTGGAGGCCTTCGTAGGAGCACGGCGAATTGCCAGCGGGCGTCAGCTCCAGATCGTGCTTCTCCACGAAGTCATCCAGCAGCGGGTACGACAATCCTACGTGGAAGCCCAGCTGCCGGTGCCGGAGCACCATCCGAACGTGCGCATCTCCACCCCGGAGGCGACATGCGAGTAGAGCTGCGGGAGGTTACGGTCTACTACGAGGGCCACTTCGTTCCGGCCCTCTCAGCTGTAAGCTTCACGGTGCCGGAGGGGGCCTTTGCGGTCTTGACGGGTCCGACGGGTTCAGGCAAGACGACGACGCTCCGTCTCTTCTACCGCGAGCTCTCCCCTCAATCGGGCTCGGTCTGGGTGGACGGTGTGAATTTGGCGCGGCTCCCTTTCCGCGAACTGCAGCGTCTGCGACGCCAAATGGGGATTGTCTTTCAAGACTGCCGCCTGCTCCCTTGCGAGACGGCCTACGAGAACGTGCTGTTGCCCTTGCTGGCCCGTGGGGTTCCCACGCGGCAGGCGCAGGCAATGGTGCTGGAGCTCTTCGCCGAGCTGGGCATCAGTTACCTTCGGCACAAGCGCCCGGTAGCTCTCTCCGGTGGGGAGCAGCAGTTGGTGGCGATTGCCCGTGCCCTACTGCCCCGTCCGCGGCTCTTGCTGGCCGATGAGCCCGCCGGCAACGTAGAGCCAATGACGACGGCTCATATCGCCGAGCTCTTCCGCCGAGTCCATGCGCAAGGTACCACCGTCCTGGTGGCAACCCATAGTGCCGATCTCCTAACGCTTCTGCCGGCGACGCTCCAGATCGAGCTCCAGGACGGCCATGTCGTCCGCGTCACTGGGGCGGAGCCCCAGAGCGGTAGCGGACCGTGATCTCCACCCGGCGATTCTGCTGCCGTGCTGCTGCCGTTGTCCCTGCAACCAAAGGGCGGGAACTCCCGTAACTGGCTACCTGCAACACTGAGGAGGGAATCCCCAGTCGGATGAGCTCTTGAGCGACCGTCTCCGCCCGCTTGCGGGAGAGCCATGCATTGTAGGACTCTGGGCCAACGTCGTCGGTGTGCCCCTCTACGAGGACGGCAGCCAATGAGTCCATCTCCATCTGCCGCATGAAGTCGGCAAGCTGCTGTTGTGCTGCTACCGAGAGCTCCCAGCGGTTGAAGGCGAAGAAAAGCCGGAGTGCTGTCGTCGGAGCTGGTGGGGACTGGGGGATCTCTGCTACAGGGAGGGGTCGAAGGTTCTCGGCTAAGCAGACGGCATAGATGCCCGGTTGGCGTGTCCGCGGGTCTGCTGAGACGATGTAGGCTGTGTCCCCTCGTGGGGTTAAGCTAATGCTGGCCTCGTCGGCAGGGGTGTTGACTTCCGGGCCTAAGTTGACCGGTGTGCTCCAGTGCTTCCAGCTCTCATCCAGACGTCGGCTCATGAAGAGATCCATGCCGCCGGAGCCGCGGTGGCCGGTGGAGAAGAAGTAGAGCGTCCGCCCATCGGGAGCCAGGAAAGGCGAGCCCTCCATTCCGCTGGTGTTGAGCGCAGGCCCCATGTTCTCCGGCTCCGTCCACTCACTGGAGAGCGAGTCGTAGCGGGAGACATATAGGTCCAGCCCGCCGTATGAATCCAGACGCTGGAGACTCAGGATGAGCACGCGCCGGTCCGGTGACCAGGTGGCGTAGTAGTGCTGCGAGAGGTTGTAGAAGTTGCGGATTCGCAACGGCTGCGGAAAGCCCCAACCGGAATCAGTCCATCGGCTGACGGAGAAGCCACTCTGCTTGCTGCCATCGGGCCGGTAGATGCCGAAGACGAGCGCTTGTTGCCCGTCTGGGCTGAAGGCGCAGAGGACGTCGCTACCGGGTGTATTGAGCGGCGGGCCGACATTACGAAGCTCGGACCAGCCGCCGTTGGGGAGCCGTTCGGCATACCAGATTTCGTCGGGATCGCGCACCCCGCCAGTGTTACCCGGATGGTGCTTGCGGTCTACGTACAGTCGCCTGCCGTCTGGAGAGAGCAACGGCAGGATGGTTGGCTGGTGGGTATTGAACTGTTCGGGTAAGCGCACCTTGCAGTGGATCGGTGGGGGTTGTTCCGTGGCCCAGAGGCACAGACCCCCCAGCAGACCGAGAACGAGTCCCACGATAGCGCTACTCGGCATTCTCTGCTCCGGTAGTGTCGGGGAAGGACTCTTGTAGGACGCGTCGGATGACGGCTGCTGGGAAGCCCTGTCGTCCCAAGTAGCCAGCGAGCGCCCGCCACTGCTGTTCTGGGGCCTTGCGGTGCAGAGAGCGCAACTTGCGTGCTGCTGCCCGGCGTGCCTGCTCTATGAGCGCAGAGTCCGGGAGATACCGCTGGACGATGGATACAGCAAGTTCGCCATCAACCCCTCGCTGGCGGAGCTCGGCGATGAGCCGTGCCGGCGAAGCAGCACTCCGCTCCAGCCGCTGGCGGATGAACGCCTCAGCATACGCAGCGTCGTCCAGATAACCCTCCTGAGTGAGGGCCTGCAGGACAGGTTCCACAAGCTCGGACTCACCAGGGAACTTGCGAAGAAGCTTGTGGTGGAGTTCTCTGCGGGAGTGCGCCCGCCGTGCCAAGAAGCGCAGAGCTGCATGCCGGATACGCCATCGTAGACTCTCTCGGCAGAGCTGCGCCAGTACGTTGGGGGAAAGCTCCTGCCCCTTACGGAGACCGAAATCGGCGAGGACCGACAGAGGACAAAGGAGCTCGGCACCGTCGTCCAGACGCACTGTCCCTTCCAGTTGTCCATGCCGGCGGATCTGGACGACCCGCATTAGGTGTATTCCTTTGCTCTCCCCCTATTGACGGCAGAGACGCGTCCTCCGTGCTTCTGCGGGAGGCCTCAGCATTTACTTGACGAAGAGCATCTCCCGGTAGCTCGGCAGCATCCAGTGTTGGTCAGCCACCAGGCGCTCCAGCTCATCCACAACGGGACGAAGGGCCTCCAACCGTGGGAGGATGGTATCGCGGGCATAAGCGGCGCGCTGGGTAGAACCGTCGGTGGGCATCTGCTGGAGGGCGCTTTGGAGCTCAGCGATACGAGCGTCCAGCTCATCGGCTGCTGCAGCGATCTCACAGAGCAACCTTGGGATGCTGCTGCAGGGGACTTTCAGAGCCCTCAGCGCCTGCGCTGATTCCGCTAGCTCCCGGATGTTCGCAGCCGCTGCTGGGAAGACCATCGTCTGAGCAATCCAGGCAGCCGTCTCGGCCTCAATGACGGTAGTCTTGCTGTACTGGTCGAAGAGCACCTGCTGGCGGGCTTCCAACTCCCGGTCGTTGAGCACTCCGTAGCGGGCAAAGAGCTCGCGGTTCTTCGGGTCTGTCAGCCGTTCAATGGCGTCTACGGCATTCGTAAGGTTCAGGAGCCCCCGCCGTTGTGCCTCTTGGAGCCAGGCCGGGGAGTAGTTGTCCCCGTTGAATACAATGCGCCGGTGGCGCTGGAAGGTCTGCCACAGGACGTTCCGCAGAGCTTCCTCTAACGAGGCCCCGCGTTCCAACCACTGCTCCAGCTCAGTTGCCATCTCGTCGATGGCCCAAGCTACAATCGTGTTGAGCACGGTCAGCGGGAAGGCGATGTTCTGCGATGCCCCAACGGCGCGGAACTCAAACTTGTTGCCGGTGAAGGCGAAGGGCGAAGTCCGGTTCCGATCACCCCCATGCCTCGGCAGAGGCGGTAGCACAGGGATGCCCAACCCCAGCAGTCCACCGCTACTTCGCCGCCGGCGCAACGATTCCTTGCCCAGCAACTCGAAGATTTCGGTCAACTGCTCTCCCAAGAAGACCGAGATGACAGCCGGCGGCGCCTCGTGTCCACCGAGGCGATGGTCGTTGCCTGCAGAGGCAACACTGATGCGAAGCAGGTCCTGGTGCGCGTCGACGGCCTTCAGCACCGCCGTGCAGAAGAAGAGGAAAAGCATGTTCTCGTGCGGCGTCTCGCCGGGATCCAGAAGGTTGACGCCGGTATCCGTCGCCAGGGACCAATTCGTGTGCTTTCCACTACCATTGATGCCAGCGAAGGGCTTTTCGTGGAGCAAGCAGACCATACCGTACTTGCGGGCGGTGTTGCGCAGCACCTGCATGATGAGCTGCTGGTGGTCTGCCGAGACGTTGCAGTGCTCGTACAGTGGGGCAATCTCGTATTGCCCAGGGGCGACCTCGTTGTGGCGCGTCTTGACGGGGACGCCGATCTTGTAGAGCTGGTACTCTACGTCGCTCATAAAGCTGAGCACGCGTTCGGGGATAGAGCCGAAGTAGTGGTCCTGTAGCTCCTGTCCTCGGGGTGGACGGGCCCCAAAGAGGGTACGCCCACAGAGGAAGAGGTCGGGACGGCGGAAATAGAATTCCTCGTCTACCAGGAAGTATTCCTGCTCGGAGCCAGCGGTGGCGTAAACCTTCGAGACGCGCTGGTCTCCGAAGAGGCGCAGTATGCGCAGGGCTTGCCGGTTGAGGGTCTCCACGGAACGGAGCAGTGGGATTTTATAGTCCAGGGCGTCCCCAGTCCAAGAGGCGAAGACGCTGGGGATGCAGAGCGTAGCTCCATTGGGGTGCTCCATGATGAAGGCTGGTGAAGTGGGGTCCCATGCTGTGTATCCCCGGGCCTCAAAGGTCTCGCGGAGGCCCCCGCTGGGGAAGGAGGATGCGTCTGGCTCTCCCTGAATGAGGTCCTTGCCAGAAAACTCGGCAATGGCCCCACCACCGGCGTTCGGGGTGATGAAGCTCTCGTGCTTCTCAGCGGTGCTACCGGTCAGCGGCTGGAACCAATGGGCGTAGTGCGTTGCACCCCGCTCCAGCGCCCATTCTTTCATCGCCAGGGCAACTGTGTCGGCAATGGAGGGGTCCAGTTGCCGCCCTTCGTGGATAGTCGCCAGCAGCGAGCGGAAGACAGGCTTGGAAAGGCGCTGCTGCATGAGCTCGATCGTGAAGACGTTTTGGGTAAAGATTTCCTCCGCCGGCACTGCCGGATGTGTTGGCGTGCCGTTCAGCCGCCAATTCTTGGCAGCGGCAATCACGTCGTAGCTGTGACTTGGAGCTGCCATAGCGTACTCCCAGAATGTGGAACATACCTACCGTATCGGGAAGGCAAGGGTCTCCACGTGGGTGGAGAGTACCAAGCTGGTCAGGGTCCGGCGAACACCAGGCCAGCGTTGGATGTCTGATAGCAATTGCTCCAGCGCGGCTGTGTCGTGCGTCCGCACCTTCAGCAGATGTGATGCCTCACCAGTAATGGCATGGCATTCCAGGATTTCCGGGCGCCGTTTGCAACGGGCAAGAAATTCTGGGTAATGGACACTGGATTCCACGAACACGAAGACAAACGCCGCAATATCGTATCCGAACGCTTTCGGATTGAGCTTGGTGAAGTAGCCCTCGATGATGCCCTGCTCTTCTAATTTCCGCACGTGCTCGCGTACCGTTGGCACCGAGAGCTTGACCTGCCGGGCCAGTTCCTGGAGGGTCAGGCGTGCATTGCGCTGCAGCAGAGAGCAAATAAGCCGGTCAACATCTTTCACTTCTGGAAACTTTTTCACAACAAAGTCCCATAAAGAGAACAGCAACCGGCTGCAAACTTACGGAATGTTTGGGAACTAACCTCGGCAGATGTTTCCTCTTCCACACACCTTTATTGTCGGGATGCGACCAGCTTTTAGTTGCTACAATTTTTAGCGAGAGGATAGCTAATAAGACGAGGGAGAGCCTGAGTATACCTCGCTAATTGGAGCATCCCCCTGCATGCCTCTTTCCATGGATGGCCGTCCTCAAATTCAGTTCCCCAAACACTCCGGTCGGCAAGACCCACGGCGAGCACGAACAAGCCACGAACAAGCCACGAACAAGCGGAGAATTCATACTTCAGGAACCATGGACCCGGAATATGCCCTGCACATCTACCGCCTTCTTCTCTTTGCGGGGTGGCATCAGGTCATTGAGTAGCACTTTGACCACCAGATGAGCTTCGACGAATTGGGCGGGTCGTAGGCTGCAGTTAGGTAGGCGTTCTGCGGGGGCTTTGTCGGTCGGTCCGATGGCTGCGAGACGTGCTGGTAAATGGATGGGGGAAATCCCGAACTTGATAATTACGGGAGGTGAAGCTCTCTAAAAAACGATGCCCCCCGTTGGGGGCACCGGTGCGATCAGGGTGGGGAAAGGTGGGGGATTCACTTTGGGGAGTACCCCTGCTTGGGTCTTACTTCCCGGGTGCAAAATTGGGGGTGCGGGAAGGAGGTGTGCAAGGGGGCATTTTGCGGATGGTAGCTGGAGGCAACGAACGGTAGAATGGCGGAACAAGCGGTCCTACTGCTGTGGTGAGCAGCCACAGACAGCATCGTGAGAGGACCGTAGGGGGCATAGCTCTGCGGGCTACAAGGGCTGCGTGACAGAGTGACGCCTCACGCGTGGGCTGCGTCCCAGTTGTGCCCCATCCCAATCTCTACTTCAACAGGAACCTCGCCGAGGGGGAGAGCGGTTTGCATTTCCGTGCGCACAAGCTCGCGGAGTACGGGGATTTCTTTCTCAGGGGCTTCAAAGAGAAGTTCGTCGTGGACTTGGAGTATCATCATTGCGTGGAGATGTTCGGAACGGAGGCGGCGGTGGAGGGCAAGCATTGCTTGCTTCATCATGTCAGCGGCGGAGCCCTGAATGGGAGCATTGATAGCTGCACGTTCTGCAGCGGCGCGAACGGTGGCGTTCTGGCTCGTGATGGTTGGGAAATACCGGCGACGCCCGCAGAGGGTCTCTACATAGCCAAGGCGGCGGGCGCGCTCGATGGTCTCCTCCATATACCGGCGAATGCCGGGATAGCGGGCAAAGTATTGCTCAATGATGCGGTGGGCTTCGGTCTTGGAAATCCCTAAGCGCTGGGCCAAGCCGAAGGGCTGGAGGCCGTACATAATGCCGAAGTTGACCACTTTCGCAGCTCGGCGCATCTCGGGGGTTACGTGCTCCAGAGGCACTCCGAAGAGGCCGGCGGCAGTAGCAGCGTGAATATCGTGCCCAGCCTTGAAGGCGGCAATCAGCCCCTTATCGCCGCTCATGTACGCCATGATGCGCAGTTCAATCTGGGAGTAGTCGGCCGAAAGCAGGGCGTAACCTGGTCGCTGCGCAATGAAGGCCTTTCGGATTTCCCGGCCGCGCTCGCCGCGGACGGGGATGTTCTGCAGATTGGGGTTGCTGGAGGAGAGGCGCCCAGTACTGGTGGCGGTCTGGTTATAAGTGGTGTGGATCCGTCCTGTCCGGGGATTGATGAGCTGAGGCAGTGTCTCAATATAGGTGGAGAGCAGCTTCCCCAGTTGGCGGTACTCTAAGATTAGAGCAGCGATGGGATAGCTCAGTGCCAATTCTGAGAGCACGGAGACGTCTGTGCTGTACCCGGTTTTGGTCTTTTTCAGTGGGGGCAAGTGAAGCTTCTCAAAAAGGACTTCGGCCAGTTGTTTAGGCGAGTCTATATTGAACTCCACGCCGGCCTCGGCATAGATGCGCTGGCGGAGCTGTTCCTGCTCGTGGCGGTACTGGATGCCCAGCTCTCGTAGGGTCACGGGGTCTACAGCCACACCGTTCCACTCCATCTGAGCCAGGACTTCTACCAACGGGAATTCAATCTCTTCGGCAAGGCGAAGCATTTCGTGACGGCACAGCTCGGCTTCCAAGGCTGAGCAGAGGCGGAGTGTTTGTATGGCACTCTGGCACAGAGCAGAGGCTGCGGCTGAGAGCTCCCCGTTCGTTTCGAAGCGAATGCTGGGAGTCTGTGGGAGCCACCTTCGTAAAAGGGGTTCCAGAGCGTGCTGGTCGTCGGGGTTGAGCACGTAGCTGGCGATCATTGTGTCGAAAATGGTCGGGAGAGGTTCTGGAGTGTAGTGTCTCAGAGCAAGCAGAAGGCGTTTGATGTCGTGCCCACCCATGCGTGCTGGGCTGGTCTGCAGCGTTTCCACCAGCCGTGGCAGAAGCTGTGTTGTACTGGGGCGTGTGGAAGGAGAAGCGGAACCTTCAAAGAGGGTTGGCTGGTCATGCTGCTCCTCGTGTGGATGGGGAGAGACTGAGGAGAGCGGAACGTAGTAAACTGTCTCAGGCGTGGGGCAGAGGATAAGGGCAGCAAGCGTGGCGTTAACGTGAGAGCCTGTGGTTTCGCCCTCTATGCATATCCACTCGGCGTCGCGCAGGTGAGCGAGCATCTGCCTGAAGGCAGTCTCGGAAGTGACGGAAATGAGGCGTACAGTGGAAGAGGAGGGGGTGGACGTGGGTTGAGAAGCAAGCTCTTGATGGAGTTCCGGGACCAGAGCGGCTAAGCGCTCCCGAAGGCTCTTCATCGCAAGGTGGTCCAAAAGCTGATTGAGGGTAGCAGCGTTGGGGGGATGTCGGCAGAAGTCTTCAGCAGCGAACTGCACAGGTGCATCCGTGCGAAGCTGCACCAAGTGACGGGATAAAAGAGCAGACTGGGCACCGTTGTACAGTCGTTGTCGCAGGGAGGGTTTGTCAACAGTGTCCAGGTGGGTGTAAAGGGCTTCCAGGGAACCAAACTGTTGTAAGAGCTGCAGGGCCGTTTTCTCTCCGACTCCACGGACACCGGGGACATTGTCTACGGGGTCACCAACCAGGGCGAAGAAGTCAATGACCTGGTCAGGACGAAGTCCCCAGTCTGTGAGGAGTCGTCGTGTGTCCCAGAGATCATACTCTGTCCCCTCTCGCGTTGCGGGGCGTAGCACGTAGATACGGTCAGAGAGGAGCTGAAAGAAATCTTTATCGGAGGTCACGCAGAACACCGTGTAGCCCGCGGCGGCTGCTTGGGATGCAAGTGTTGCGATGAGGTCATCGGCTTCGTATCCGGGGTACTCGAGGCGTGGGATGCCAAGGGCGTCCAGGAGCTGCTTTACGTGTTCCAGTTGGGGGGCCAAATCCTCGGGCGGAGCTTGCCGCGTTGCTTTGTACTCAGCATACTGCTCATGGCGGAAGGTGGGAGTTGGACTGTCGAAGACGACGGCAAGGAGCTCTGGCTGTTCCGTGCGGAGCAGTGCCAGGAGCATGTTGGTGAAACCAAAAGTAGCAAACGTAGGCTCGCCATTCGGTGCATGGAGCCCCGTGCGCATAAGGGCATGGTATGCCCGAAAAAGTAGGGACATGCCGTCCACAAGGTAGAGCCGTCGTTCCATTACTGAGGAGGGGGCGCTGTCAACCAAACCACCATCGTGGAAGTCTCCAGAACGTTGCTTATAGGAGGTTCCGAAGACGGCGGATGAGGAGGTAGCTGGAGAGCCAGGTCTTGAGGGCGATCCAGAGCTTGTGGGGAAGCGAGACTCGGTAGCGACGCTGGAAGACCCTGAAGTCGCCCAGCTCCATCTTTTCCAGTAGGCGGAAATAGATCAGGTCCATTGCTTCGGCGGCAAAGAGGGTGGCGCGATCGTCAGGGTGGAGGTACATGCGTGCGGTGTGGTATAGGCCGCGCGCTCGCTGGGCTTCAAAGCGCATTAGCTCTACAAACCGTTCATCGTAGCGCTCCGCCATGAGGTCGGCTTCCGTATAACCGAAGCGCTCCATGTCTTCTTGCGGTAGGTAGATATAGCCGCGGTCCTTGTCGAACTTGACATCACGCAAGATGTTGGTTAGTTGGAGGGCATATCCCAGGTAGATGGCATACTGGCGGGCCTGGGGGTGTTTGTAGCCGAAGATTTCAATGCAGATGAGCCCGATACTGCCAGCCACACAGTAGCAGTAGTCTTTAAGCTCGTCAAAAGTACGGTAGCGCCGCTGGATAAGGTCGCGTTCACAGCCGTCCAGCAACAGCAGGAAGTATTGTTTTGGCAGTTGGAAGCTTCTGATAACGTGCGCTAAGGGGAAGAGCGCAGGGTGGAAGGGGCTTCCGGAATAGATCTGTTCCACCTGTTGGCGCCACCATGATAGCCACTGGTGCTTGGAAAACAAGCGTTCCTCGGTATCGTGCGGAGAGGTATCTACCAGACTGTCCACGGAGCTGGCAAAGCGATAGATGGTCTGAAGTGCCATCCGCTGTGGGCGAGGGAGCAACAGGAAGGAGTAGTAGAAGTTGCTCTGTTGAGGGACCACCGATGAAAAGCCCGGCGGGAGTTCATGAGCTTCGGTACCTCCAGCTCCGTAGAAGGATAGCAACCCCATCACTTAGGCCCAGTTTTGGACGATGTTGGAGGATGCGCTCGCCATACTCCTGCAGCCGTTTGCGCAGTTGGTACGCGGCCGCCAGCGTTATCAGAGCTTGCCAGCGCAGCCGGGGATGGTGTGCATACTTGCACAATGCCTCGGCGTGCCGGAGATGCTGAAGGACAAAGTCATCTACTTCTTCTATACACGCTTGCAATTTAGCAGAATTCCGCCACAATACGGAGGCATCCAGGATGTGGTGGCGCCGGAGGAGCTCCAGTGGGAGATAGAGGCGCTGGAGAGGAAGATCCAGGGATAGGTCCTGCCAGAAATTCAGCACCTGTAGGGCCGTGCAGAGTGCATTGGAAGCACAGAGTGCCAACGGGTGGCAGGCGTTGTGTAGAAACAGGAGAGCCTCACCAATTGGGTTGGCCGAGTGTTGGCAGTACCATTTCAGGTGGTGCCATGTCTCAAATGGTTGGAAGCAGGCATCGTAGCGGAAAGCGGTGAGCAGCCGTGACAGGAGAGTCAGCGGAAGCCCCGTGGTACGAATTGTGTGACTGAAAGCAGTGAGAACGGGGTTCCCGGAGTCTGAGGAACTGTGGAGGGTTCTGAGAAAATTGTCCTCAAGGGTTGCCAGTAGGGTCAGCTTTTCGTGGGGAGAAGCTGTGGGGTGGTCGGCGATATCGTCGGCAAGCCTTGCAAAAGCGTACAGGTGAGCAACGTGGGAACGTGTTCCCGCAGGCAACAGAGCGGAAGCGACGAGGAAGTTTTCGTAATGACGCCGTGCCCATCGCAGGCAAAACCGTGAGGCTTGTTTTAGGGTGTTGATCCTAAACGCTCCACCGTCAAGCTGGCAGAGGCTACGGAGCTCTTCCCAGGCGAGCCCAAGTGGCACGGCTATCCGGGGTCAGTACTACCACCGCAGGATATTGACCTCATCTACGTAGACGGTCTGCTGGTTCCGAAAGAGGGCCAATATGATTGCTAACCCGACGGCGGCCTCGGCGGCCGCCACCGCCATGACAAAGAAGACCAGAAGCTGCCCTTCCGCATTCCCTAAGTATGCCGAGAAAGCCACCAGCGACAGGTTGACAGCGTTGAGCATAATCTCGATAGACATGAGAATGATGATGGCGTTACGGCGGGTCAACACACCCACGACGCCAATGGTGAATAGGGTTGCTGACAACAGCAAGTAGGCTTCCAATGGCAAAGTTGACATGGCTGCTCCGAAATCCTTAGGGTTCCAACTTCCGTTTAGCCAAGACGACGGCACCGACGACGGCGGCCAACAGAAGGAGAGAAACTGCCTCGAACGGAAAAAGATAGTCAGTGAAAAGGACCTGCCCGAGGTTTTCCGGGGAGCCGATCTCGGACGCCTTTGGGGAGGGGGCAGTATAACCAGTGGGGCGGCTTAGGAGAAAAACCAGAAACTGAAGAACCAGCAGAGCGCCCAGGGCGCTTGCCAGCCCAACACGCGGATTGAAGCGTTCCCGGAGCTGCTCGGGGTTTCCTAAATTCAACAGCATGATGACGAAGATGACCAGCACCATAATGGCGCCGGCATAGATCAGCACTTGCATGACGGCAATCAGGGACGCTTGGAGTGTCAGGTATAGCCCCGCCAGTGCAAGGAAGTAGCCGATCATCCAGAGTGCAGAGGCAACAGGGTTGCGGCGCGTGATAACTGCCAGCGCAAAGCCTATACCAGCAGCTCCGAAGAGGAAGAAAAACAGAGTGTTTACAGACACCGACGAACTCCTTTATTGAGGGACATGTTTAGGACGCTAAATTACAGCTCTTCTCAGGGGGTTTCCATCTCAAGCTTCCTCAGCGACGTGAGTGCGATGTTCTTCTACGAGCTTCTGCTGAATATGCGGCGGCACGGGGACATACTCGATAAAACGCTGCATATAGGTAGCACGCCCTTGGGTCAGTGAGCGCAGAGCTGCCGAGTACTTGTCCAGCTCAGCCAGGGGCATGTGGGCGCGGATGCGCTGGTAGTGTCCGTCGCTTTCCACACCCAGGATAACTGCGCGTCGCGAGGGCAGATCGCTTATGACAGCACCGACGAACTCATCCGGTACCGTGATAGTCACTTCGTAGATAGGTTCCAGTACCCTTGGATCCGCTTCCAAGAAGGCGTGTTTGAAGGCCATCATACCTGCAATCTTGAAAGCGGCTTCATTGGAGTCAACGGGGTGCATTTTGCCGTCGAAGACACTGACGCGGATGTCACGGACGTATGAACCCGTTAGTGGCCCATCCTGCATCTTTTCCATGATGCCCTTGAGGATGGCAGGCATGAACCGAGTATCAATGACGCCCCCAACGATACAGTTGAGGAAGACCAGTTTCCCGCCCCAGGGAAGATCGTGCTCCTCTTTGCTCCGTACAGTCAGCCCTGCTGGGTCAGGCATGCCGTTAGTATAAGGTTCAACGAGCAGGTGAACCTCTGCGTATTGTCCGGCGCCGCCGGTCTGTTTCTTGTGTTTGTAGTAGCCTTTTGCGGGCTTTTGGATGGTTTCCCGATAAGGGATGCGAGGCTCCACGAACTCAGCTTCTACGCGGAAGCGATGAAGGAGAAGCCAGCGAGCGACTGCCAGGTGGAGCTCGCCTTGTCCGTGAAGAATGATTTGGCGCAGTTCCTGGGCATGTTCTACACGGTAGCTGGGGTCTTCTTCCTGTAGCTGGTGCAGGGCCGAACCTACTTTTTCTTCATCGCCTTTTTTGACGGGGAGTACGGCAACACGAACGCGTGGGGGTGGAAATTCAATCAAGGGTAGGGTGTAAGCGACAGCACCCTTTTCGTGGAGGGTGTTGTTGGTATGCGTATTCCGAAGCTTGACCGTTGCCGCAAGGTCTCCGGCGACAATAGGGGTGACTTCTGTGCGCTTTTTGCCCAGAACAGTAAAGAGTTGGGGCAGACGCTCTGTGGCGCCTGTCTGGGCATTGACCAACTCCATCCCAGCCCGGAGGGTCCCGGAATAGACGCGCATGAAGCTCATATCACCTAAGCTGGGTTCGGACAGGGTGCGGTAGACGAAGGCAACTGCGGGCTCTGAAGAATCACAGCGGAGTGGCTTACCATCGGTAGTATGGATAGGTGGCAGCTCGGTTGGAGCGGGGAAGATGTCGGTGAGGAAGTGCAGCAGCCGAGCGAGCCCTATAGCGGTTTCGGCTCCGGCGCAGAGAACAGGGAAGACGGCGCGTTGCAGTATAGCATGACGAAGGCCTCGCCGGAGCTCTTCTGGGCTGAGTTCTCCCTTGGCAAAGTAAGCCTCCATGAGCTGCTCGTCGGCAACCGCGACGGCCTCCATAAGCTGTTCTCGGAAACGCTGCAGGCGTTCCTGTTCGCTCTGGGGTACGGGCTGTGGCTGTGCTGGAGTGCCCGGCATGTCGGGCCCGTAGAGACGCTGGCTCAGTACGTCCACAATGCCTTGGACGTGCGCTCCTTCGCCGACGGGATAGTGCAAGACAGCGATACTGGAGGTAAGCCGCTGCTGGATATGAGCAAGCGTGCGTTCGAAGTTTGCCTGTTCCCCGTCGGGTTTGCTCAACACAAAGGCCACTGGAAGCCGTTCCTGCTCGGTGTACTTCCAGAGAAGCTCTGTCCCGACTTCGACGCCGCTCTGCAGGTTGACCAACAACAAGCCCAGATCGGCGACACGCATGGCCGGAAGCACCTGCCCGATGAAGTCGTCATATCCAGGGGTATCCAGGAGATTGAGCTTGTGGCCGTTCCACTCGAACGTGAGTAAACTGGCGAAAACCGAGGTACCGCGTTCGTGCTCTATTTCGTGGTAGTCTGAAATAGTGTTGCGCTCCTGGATGCTACCTCTGCGCGTTGTAGCACCGGCAAAAAAGAGGATAGCTTCGGCAAGGCTGGTCTTTCCACAGCCGGCATGCCCCAATAGGACAGCATTCCGGATATGCTGCGTTTCGTAAACCCTCATGGGGAGCTGTACGCTGTTTGACTTCCAAAGTGAAGAGCGTAAAAATAATAACTTCCTCCCAAAGCTGCTGAGAAGCCCGTGGAGCCAGCGGCCATCGGCTTAGCATCGGCGCAGGATACGGGCTTGTTGGTTGAGAACGCGTGGGTACAGTTCGTGTTCGTACACCAGCAGGCGTTCTGCGAGGGATTCGGGGGTGTCCTCGGGGAGGACAGGAATGCGGAGTTGGGCCAGCACAGTGCCGGTGTCGTAGTCCTCGTCCACAATATGAACGGTGACCCCAGTAAAAGGTTCGCCGGCGTGCAGAACAGCTTCGTGTACATGGAGGCCATACATACCTGGGCCACCGAATCGAGGGAGCAAGGCAGGATGAATGTTGAAGATGCGCCCACGGTAAGCCTGCACGACTGCTGGTGGGACTTTTTTCAGATAGCCGGCTAAGGCGATGAGCTCAACTTCGTGGGTTCGAAGTTGCTGCAGGAGAGCATCGGCGTACTCCGCCGGATCTGGGTGGGTGTGGCTACTGATGTGAACAAATGGGATACGGTAGCGCTCTGCGACCTGTCGGACGCCAGCGGTGGAGTTGTTGCTGAGGATGAGAACAACTTGGTAAAGTGCTTCGGGACGGTAGGAAAAGCGGATGAGAGCTTCAGCATTGGTTCCGCGCCCAGAAGCGAAGATGGCAACACGGACAGGACCGGGTGCTTTAGCGTTTGCCGCGGGCACCATGCTCTTCGTATGTAAGGACCCATGCGGCGATGTTGCCTTCGTCCAGCTCGGTTAATCGTGCCCAGTGTAAGAGCCATTCGCCGTTCCTGGAGCTGTTTCCACCGTCGCCGGCGTGGGCACGTTGGAGCATCTGCCGAAGACGTTCTTGCCAACGTGCCATATTGACTGGGCGTAGATCTATCCAGCCAGCTTCACACCAACGGTTTAGCGCCTCGGGAGTACATCGGGGGTCCTCGTCGGGACGGGGGACTTTGACCTCAGAGCCTCGAAGATAGCGGCGTCCATCTGGGAGGAGAATGACCAGGCCAACCGTAAGGATTTGTGAGCGCAGCCGGCTATCGCGGCAGAGTAAGTTCCAGAGACTGACGGCCATGTCCTCCGGCGAATGCTCCAGCACGGTCGGGATAGAGCCGAAAACACGCTTGAGCAGGTGAGTTTCGTAGAGAAGCTTGGTGAGTCGCGGGGGACCGAGCATTTCAAAAGCAACTCCCTCGGTTTGGTGCTCGCACTCCAGTCGGCGTAAGGTTTCCAGGGCAATATGCCGGAGTACGCCGCCGCGATAGGTTGGCCCCAAGATAGCGGAGTCCAGAGCAGCAATGATGTCGTGACCGGTATTGCCGCCAAGGATTTCCCGCGTGACTACTTCGGCGATCTCCTCAGGGGTGATGAGCTCCATCTGCCCAAGGGCGCTGACAGTTTCAAATTCGGCACGGGCAAAGACCCCATTTTCTCCTGTGTCAATGAAGACTGAGCGCAGCGGCTCATCCAGGAACTGAAGAGCTGCTGGGGGCTGGGTAGGGAAGGTAGCGCCCAATTCTAAGGCTTCTTCTGGGCGAAGGTCGACACAGGAAAGGGGATGTCCTCGGAAGAGCACGGTATCGTAGGCAATCCGTTTCCATGCGATGATGGCAGCGGGCTTGACTTCTTTGATGACTGGGGCACCGGGCGTACGCCCCATAAGGAAGAGCAGCGACGAATGCGCACCAGCCACGGCGGATTTCGCCAATAGTATGCGCGAGGGGCGTTCCTCACTGTGCGTGTAGGGGATATTGAGCCCCATGCCGCCGGTACCGGTTGTGCCTACCTTCAAGTAGAGCCGTGTCCCGGCAGCGATGAGGCTGTGGTAGAGGAGCTGTATATGGCGGATAAGCTGCGGGATGTAGAGGCTGCTTAGGAGTCGCTCAGTTGCTTCCGTGGCGGGAGCAGCCTCCCGGAGTGTGTGCCAGACAGTGTTGGCGGTACTGTAAATGTCTTGGTAAGCGATTGCCGTTGCTGTGTTGATGCAGTCAATTACAATGCCGGGACGGACGTCGGTCAGCAAGCAGTATAGGGCAGAGTTGAGTAAGCGGTCCTCGTCTAACTCGCCCAGAATGTCCTCGATCAGGCCAGAGCGCGCAACAGGGTTGCATAAGAGGTCTGAGCGAGGGAGGTCCTTCCATTCCTCCCGGACAAATATGTCGCCCCAGCGAGCTTCGATAGCGATATTGGGGAAGAGATGGCGGAGCTCGGAGGCGGCTTCCTCGGCTTCGGAACGGTGCAGTGAGGTGAGCACCAAACGCTGTGGATGCTCCTGTGCAATGCGTCGGCATACAGCAGAGCCGACCAGTCCCCATCCGCCTAAGACGAGAACGGTTTCTGTGCGTATGCTCATGGACATTCCCCTTGCGTGGCACTGATGTGAAGCCGCTGTGCAAGGCGGCGAGCGGCTGTGACCATGTTTCGGAGAGCGGGGATGACCTCTTCCCAGCGCCGTGTTTTGAGACCACAGTCGGGATTGACCCAAACGGCTTCAGGTGGTAGGACACGGAGGACTCGCTCCAAAATCGCCGAGATCTCATCGGTGTCGGGAATTGCAGGGGAGTGAACGTCGTAGACTCCAACCCCGACCTGTACACTCTCCGAGGGCAATGCCGCAAAGTGGTCTACGATTTCTCCTTTACTACGGGAGCCCTCTATGGAGAGCACGTCAAAGTCCAGTTGAGCGATGTAATCCATGATGTCGTTGAATTCGGAGTAGCACATGTGTGTGTGAATTTGAGTTTCTGGGCGTGCATGGGCATGGCAAAGTTGAAACGCCCGCGTTGCCCATCGGAAATAGGTGTTCCAATGGCGGCGTTTGAGTGGGGCTCCTTCGCGAAATGCGGGCTCGTCAATTTGAATGACACGGATTCCGGCTGCTTCTAAGTCTCGCACTTCGTCGGCGATTGCCAGAGCGAGTTCGTAGGCGAGCTCTTCTGGAGGAATATCTGGGCGCCAGTAGCTCCAGAGGAGCATCGTTACTGGTCCGGTGAGCATGCCTTTGACAGGCTTTGGGGTCAGCGACTGTGCGTATGTAATCTCCCGGACGGTCATTGGATGGGGTCGCCAGATGTCGCCGTAGATGATAGGGGGGCGGTAGACGCGGGAACCGTACGAAAGAACCCATCCGTGCTCAGTAGTAGCAAAGCCTTCTAAGCGTTCGGCGAAATACTCCACCATATCGCTCCGCTCAAATTCCCCGTGTACCAGTACATCCAGCCCTACCTCTTCCTGTACGGCGATGGCATGGCGAATGTGCTGCTGAATGGCGGACACGTACTCGGGGTCAGGGAGCTCTCCACGCCGGTGTTGGCCTCGGAGACGTCGAATTTCCGCCGTTTGCGGGAATGAGCCAATGGTCGTGGTTGGCAGCAGAGGGAGCTGAAGCTGTTGTTGGTGTATGCGGCGGCGTTGAGGCGCTGATGGTACTCGTTGAAAGTCGGTTTCTGCCAGGGCTGCTACGCGCCGGACGACAGTATCGTTGCGAGCGAAAGGCCGATGGAGCAATTCTGTTTGGGCCACTACTTCATGCAAGGCTCCCGGCTGGCTTTCCAAGGCTGCTTTGAGGAGGCGCAGCTCAGCAACTCGCTCGCGAGCGAAAGCTAAGCGCTCCCGAAGCCCCTCGGGGAGTCGCGTTTCCGGCTCCGTGGTCACAGGGAGATGGAAAAGGGGGCACGAGGGGGCAAGCACGATGTCCGCATCAAAGCGGAGGAGGGATTCTACGAAACGAAGTCTCTCCTGCAAGTCCGAACGCCACACTTGTCGCCCGTTGACGATACCAGCGATCAGTGTCTTGCCTTTAGGGAAGCCGTGGCGCTGGAGCTCCTGCCAGTTCTCTATGTTAGAGACGAAGTCTAGTCCAATGCCTGCGACCGGCAGCTCGCAAAAGTGCAGGTAATCTGAGACGCTGTCATAATAACACAGAGTCCACAGAGCAACCCCGGAGCGACTCAGTTCACTGTACCATTCTGTCACTTGCGTCCAGTGTAGCTCAGGGACGTCCAGGGCCAGAGCGGGCTCATGGAATACGGTCAGCGTAACACCTTCGTCACGCAGTGTACGGAGCAGTTCGCTGTAGACAGGCACCAGTGCCGCACTGAAGAGAGCGATGTCGTCCTCGCTCAGTGGAGATACAGCGGTAACGGTGCCGCCGTTGAGATGGACGCGCTTGGAAAGGCGGAGGAAAGTGTATGGCCCAATCAGAGTAGGCACTGTTTCTACACCTTGTTGACGATGGAGGCGTACGTCTTCCAGTGGGAAGTTCTTCAACAAATGGAAGTTGGGCTGCTCCAGCTCCGGCACAAGGTAGTGGTAGTTTGTGTTGAACCATTTTGTCAGCTCCAGAGCTTGTTTCCCGCGAGCAAGCGTGAAGTAAGTGGTCAGTCCATTGTATATTCCGAAGCGACTGGGGATAGCACCGCACATGACGGCGGTGTCCAACATAGGGTCGTAAAGGGAAAGCTCATTGCTGGGGATGAGATCCATGCCGTGGTACTCCTGTAGCCGTTCGCATTGCAGTTCGCGGAATCCTTGCTGAAGCTCCGACTCGCTGATCGAACCGGCCCAGAAAGCCTCTACGAGTGTCTTGTACTGCCGGCGTTGTCCCAGGCGGGGGAAGCCGAAGGCAAAGGTGCGCATGGCGCCTCGTACGATGGAAAAGAACTTCCATTAGCGCACGAAATTAGCGAACGGTAGAGGGGCAGGAGGTAGAGTCTGTGGCAAGGGTGCCAATGACGATGCGCTCTATGCCACAGTAGTCTTTGCGGATGTGCAGGGAAGCGGCGATAGGCTGGAAAAGGGCGGCAACAGCAGTAGCGGCCCCAGCGGGGACCTCTACCAGGAATGAACCTCGGGGAAAGAGGAGGTGAGGGAAGATTGCGGCAAAGCGCCGGTAGAAGGCAAGGCCATCAAGGCCATCGGTTAGAGTAGAAGGCGGTTCGTATAGCCGTATCTCCGGTTGAAGATGGGGCAGCTCTGTAACAGGGATATAAGGCGGGTTTGCGACGATGATGTGGAAGGGTTTGCCGGGTGGCAGAGCACGAAGGATGTCCGTGTAGTGGAAACGCACTGTAGACAGCCCCAACTTCCGGGCATTCTGGCGGGCAAGGCTAAGAGCTGTTACTGAGACATCTACGCCAATCACAGACGCGTGGGGACAATGCTGGGCAACAGCCAACGCAACGCAGCCAGAACCCGTTCCGATGTCCAGAATGCGAAGGTGAGTAAGACCGTAGCTCCGTGCTGTGGCGAGCGCCTCTTCTACTAAGAGCTCGGTCTCGGGGCGAGGGATAAAGACACCGTGGCGTACTCGGAGGCGAAGTCCGTAAAATTCGGTCTCACCTAAGATGTACTGCAGGGGTTCTCGCTGGAGGCGCCGCTGTAGTAAGCGAGTGAAACGTTGGTGGATGCTGTGTGGGAGAGTCATATTCCGCTGCAGAACAAGGCGTAGGCGATCCCACTGTAGTACATGGCACAGGAGTATCTCAGCGGTTCGCCCAGGGCTGTCTACCCCTGCCCGTTCCAGGCGGTGTGCTGCGGCAGAGAGAGCCTCTGCAACGGTGGGCCCTCTCCTTGCAGGGGGGTTATTCGGCGTAATACTCCTGGAGCGGCTTGACATATGGATCCCCATGGCGGAATTCGGCAAGCCCGCGCAAGGAAGCGGCAGCAGCAGCCAAAG
>JANWXA010000019.1:7434-15837 GCA_025055465.1 Candidatus Kapaibacterium sp. | reverse complement strand
TCAGCAAGCCCGGCGCGTGATGGACCGCCTAATAGGCTACGAAATTTCCCCGTGGCTAAGCGATGTCCTGGCTCACGAAGTTGCCCACGCTCTCTCTGCAGGGCGCGTCCAATCCGTTGCTTTGCGCCTCCTCTGCGAACGGGAAGAGACTATCGAACGCTTCCGACCCATCCCATTCTGGAGAATCCGTGCGCGTTTTACCCTGCCCTCAAACGAGGAGTTCTGGACAGAGCTGGTGGAATACGAAGGAAAGCCCATCCGCAATCCCGAAGGCTCTGCTCACGAGTCAAGCCCTGAGCAGCTCCAGTCACAGCACTACATCCGCTCGGAAGAAGAAGTCGAAAGCATTGTCTCGGCTCTTCGTGCCTGCCCTAAATGGCTTATCTCCAGGGTGCGGAAACGGCGTCAGAAACGAAATCCCCCACCACCCTTCACCACAAGCCTCTTACAACAGGAAGCTTCCCGCCGACTCGGCTTATCACCCCGACAGACCATGCGACTCGCCCAGCAGCTTTACGAGGGCATCTCCCTCGGCAGCGAGGGCCCGGTCGGGCTTATCACCTATATGCGAACTGACTCCATGCGCGTCAGCCACGAAGCCCAGCAAGCTGCTCGTCGGACCATCGCCGAAATGTTCGGGGTTCACTATCTCCCCCCCGAACCACCACAGTACGCCAGCAAATCTGCACATGTTCAGGATGCTCACGAAGCCATTCGCCCCACGCACTTAGAATATACACCAGACCATGTTCGCCCCCATGTATCCGAAGACATGGCACGACTCTATGAGCTTATTTACACTCGGTTCCTCGCCTCACAGATGGCGTCAGCAGAGTTGGAAAACACCACTGTTCTGGTCACCGGAAACGGTTTCGTCTTCCGCGCCAGCGGCAGCATCGTTCTCTTCGACGGCTTTCTGCGGGCCTACGCCGAATTCGCTGAGGAGGATGAGTCCGACGAGGAACGGCAGACATTGCCAGCCAGTATCGCCGAGGACCTTCCCGTGCATCTACAGGAGTTGCTTCCGAAAGCCACCCAGACAAAGCCGCCCGCTCGCTATACAGAGGCTACTTTGGTCAAAGAGTTGGATGAGAAGGGGATAGGGCGCCCCAGCACATACGCTACCAT
This sequence comes from Candidatus Kapaibacterium sp., assembly GCA_025055465.1. GTDB lineage: Bacteria > Bacteroidota > Ignavibacteria > Kapaibacteriales > HRBIN21 > HRBIN21. Next base: position 14,709 of record JANWXA010000019.1, on the reverse strand, counting down.
CGTGAGCACGTTGTTTGAACGCCGCTACGTCCAACGTCAGCGCCGACAATTGCTGCCAACCCCTTTGGGGCGCAAGGTCAACGAGATTTTGGTGCGCCACTTCCCTGATGTCTTTGCTGTGGGCTTTACCGCCGCCATGGAGGAACATCTGGACGCAATCGCCGAAGGCAAGGTGGAGTACCGTCATGTCTTAGAGCGCTTCTATGCCCCCTTTCAGCACGCCCTGGAGCGCGCGCGGCAACAGGTGAATACGCCCTTCACGTGCCCAGGGTGCGGAGCTCCTATGCAAGTCCACCGTTCTAAGCGCGGGAAGCGATACTTACGCTGTCCCGCTTGCAACACTACCCAACCCATCCCGAACAGGGAAACCCCGCAACCCGTGCCACATGTCCACTGCCCCAGATGCTCCGCCCCGATGGTACTACGGCAGAGCAAGTACGGCGCCTTCTACGGCTGTTCCCGTTATCCGGAGTGCACGGGCACCCGGCCGATCAGTTCCGGCGTTCCCTGCCCACGATGCGGAGAAGGCGAGCTTGTAGAACGCGCCGACCGCCGTGGACGCCGTTTTTGGAGCTGCTCCCGCTACCCTACCTGCCAGTATGCTCAACGCCATCGCCCCATTCCTCAGGAGTGCCCACATTGTGGATACCCTTCCATGGAGGAACACGGGCGGTGGCACAACGGCGAATGGGAAACCCTGTGGCGCTGCCCTCAATGTCGTAGAGAAATGCCTCCCCTTGAGTTCTCGGGGACCGAACCAACTCTGGAGGCTACGGAGCCTCCAACAAGAGCCGAGTAATGTGCTTCTCTCCTTTTTCATTACGAACAACCTCCAATGGTCCTACGATCCCTGATGATCGCTTATGCTGGAGCGAATCGAAATCATACAGGGCGACATCACTCGCGAGCATGTTGACGCCATCGTGAATGCCGCTAATGCCGCCCTGCTACCTGGCGGAGGTGTCTGCGGCGCAATCCACCGCGCTGCAGGGCCTGAGCTGGCAGAAGAGTGCCGCCAACTGGGCGGCTGCGCACCGGGTGACGCCAAAATCACCAAGGGCTATAGGCTCTCAGCTCAGTACGTAATTCATACCGTTGGACCCATCTGGCGTGGTGGGGATCGGGGCGAGGACGACGTACTATCCTCCTGTTACCGCCGCACGCTGGAGATTGCCCACGAGTATGGCATCCGAACGCTTGCCATTCCCTCTATCAGTACGGGCGCTTACGGCTTCCCCGTGGAGCGCGCTTGCCGGATTGCTCTGCGGGAAGTTGCCGCAGGACTCCAACGATATCCTGACATCGAAAGAGTGCGCATTGTTTGTTTCGACGAGCACACCTACCGCTGTTACCTCAAGGCGTACGAAGAACTGACGCTAATGTAGCCCCGATGGAGATCGGCTTCTGGGGGGCCGCCCAGACCGTCACTGGTTCCCTTCATATCCTGCGGGTTAATGAGCACTACGTCTTTCTGGACTGTGGGCTCTTCCAAGGGCGACGGGCAGAAGCGTACGAACGGAACCGAGTTTTCCCCGTTCCGCCCACCGATGTCAATGCCGTCATTCTCTCCCATGCCCACATAGACCACTCCGGCAACCTCCCCACACTTGTCAAGCAGGGCTTCCAAGGGCTGATTTATGCCACCCCAGCAACACGAGCCCTCTGCGCCCTGATGCTCGCCGATAGTGCCCACATTCAAGAAAAAGACGCCGAATACCTCCTCCAGCACCGTGGCGAGCACATAGAACCCCTCTACACCCCTGATGATATCCCGCGGACAATGGCCCGATTCTTTTCCATAGGATACGGAAAGCCCATCCAAATTGCCCCGGGCATCCTTTTCCGTTTCCGGCAGGCAGGGCATATTTTAGGGTCTGCACAAATCTTTTTAGAGCTCTCTGAAGGCGGACGCACTGTACGGGTCGGATTCACGGGTGACCTCGGCCGCCAACACCCACTCCTGTTTCCTCCCCCTGACCGACCCGAGCCTGTAGATGTCCTCATCGCTGAATCTACCTATGCGGGGCTACGCCATGAAGGCACCAACACCGTTCGCCAGCACCTTCAGGAAATCTTTCACAGCGTCGCACGCCAAAAAGGCGTTCTCCTCATCCCAGCATTCAGCGTTGGACGTACTCAAGAGGTGCTCTTTCACCTCAACGAGCTGGCCAACGCTGGAGAGCTCCCGCCCATGCCGATCTTCGTAGACAGTCCACTGGCAGACGAGGCTACCCAGGCCTTCCGCACATTCCTGCCGGAGTTCAACACCACGGTACAGCATCTTCTGATGACAGATTCAGATCCGTTTGACTTTCCCCAACTCCGCTTTACCCATAGTGTGGAGGAATCCAAAGCTATCCTCCGGGAACGGCCACCGTACGCAGTTATCGCCGGTTCCGCGATGTGCGAATCTGGCAGGATTCTGCACCACCTCAAGCGCCATATCGGGAATCGGCGAACGACCATCCTCTTTGTCGGATTTAGCGCTGCTCATACTCTCGGACGGCGACTGGTGGAGGGAGAGAAGCGAGTTCGCATTTTTGGAGATTCTTATACCGTCCGTGCCCGCGTGCTGGAATTGCCGGGCTTGAGCGCTCACGCCGATGGGGACGACCTTCTGCGGTATTTTCGCCTGTTGCCAACAAGCACTTCCATAGCCTTAGTTCACGGCGAGCCATCGCGGCAAGAGATCTTGCGCCGGCAGCTTCAGCAGTGTGGCTTTGAACGTGTCCTTGTACCACAGTCGGGCGAATGGTTGAGGCTGTAACCGTAACGGAAGTAGTTGCAGCCGTTTTCTTTGCTCACGGCTGCGTCCTGCTTTGCCAGCGTGCGCCCGATGTCCCGTACCCATTACAATGGGAGTTCCCTGGGGGAAAAATAGAGCCAGGCGAGAGCCCCCAGCAGGCGCTCCGACGCGAGCTTGAAGAGGAGCTGGGCATTGCGGTGACCATCGGTACCGAACTTTGGTGCACCGAGTTCTCGTATCCCGATGGCAAGTCCTACCGCTTGCATTTCTACGTTGTCGAGAGTTGGTGCGACACCCCTTACCCCCGCGCGGGAATTATACAGGTTGCATGGGTTCCAGTGACAGCTCTGGAGCACTACAATATGTTAGAGGGAGACCGGGAATTTTGTCTGGTGCTCCCGTGGCTCCTCAATCCCAACGCCGTAGATGTGGATGTCCCGTTTATGCGAATCGCCCTCTTAGAGGCTCAGCGGGCGTACGCCGAGGGGGAAGTGCCCGTAGGGGCCGTGCTGACGCGCGACAACCGCATCATCGCACGCGGGCGAAACGCCGTAGAACGAGCTGGAGATGCTACCTTCCATGCCGAAATGCAAGCACTTCGGCAAGCCTCCCAACTTCTGGGGCGCCGCCTGGAAAGCTGCACGCTGTACGTAACTTTAGAACCCTGCCCGATGTGCGCCGGAGCAATTGTCTGGGCACGTATTCCTCGGCTAGTCTACGGTGCTCCGGATTCGCGAGCAGGGGCCTGTGGCACCCTGTACAATATTGTGCAGGACGAGCGGCTCAACCATCGCTGTTCCGTCCGCAGTGGGCTCCTCGCCGAAGAGTCTTCTGCATTGCTGCGCCAGTTCTTCCAACAACTACGGGACAAAGATCGTGGAGTGGACTCCCGAACCACTACAGAATAAGTTATACGTTGTCCCAACCCCGATTGGGAACCGAGGCGATATAACGCTACGAGCGCTAAATGTCCTACGCCATGCTGCTGCTGTTGCCTGTGAAGACACACGTCACACAGGTCTTCTCCTTAGGGCTTATGGGATTGTGCCCCGACGGCTATTGCGCTGCGACGAGCACGCTGAGCTCCGCTGTGCAGCAGAACTCCTCCGACTCCTACAGGCGGGGGAGGGTGTAGCGCTGGTGTGCAACGCCGGCACACCGGGCATTTCAGATCCCGGGGCTGCCGTGGTTCGCCAGGTCTTGTCCGCAGGGCATAGCATCACCGTCCTTCCAGGTGCAACGGCGATTATTCCAGCAGTTGTCGGTAGTGGCCTGCCCACTCAGCCTTTTGTCTTCTGGGGATTTCTTCCACGTCGTGGGAGCGCACGTCAACGCCGCCTGTCAGAAATTGCCACCTGCTCATGGACCAGCGTGCTGTACGAGGCCCCGCACCGCTTGCTGCGCCTACTGGAGGAACTGCAGAAAATGTGCTCCCCCGAACGCCGCATCTGCATCGCCCGAGAGCTCAGCAAGGTACATGAGGAATATCTCCGTGGCACCATTGCCGAATGCTTGCATCTATTGCAACAGCGCCAGCATATCCGCGGGGAATGTGTCATCATCGTCGCGGGACACCGTGACGAAGGGCATGCTCATAAGCTTTGAAGGCTTGGACGGTTGTGGCAAGTCCACCCAAGTCCAACTCCTTGCGGAACGCCTTCAATCCCTGGGCTATCCCGTCCGTATTTTCCGTGAACCTGGGGCTACCCCCCTTTCCGAGTACATACGGCAACTGCTATTGCATACGGAAATGGAGATTTCCCCCATTGCTGAGATGTTGCTCTTCAACGCTGCTCGCGCACAATTGGTCCATAGTGCTATCCGCCCTGCATTGGAAGCCGGTGCCATCGTGCTTTGCGACCGATTTGACGACTCCACAACGGCATATCAAGGCTACGGGCGCGGTCTGCCACTGGCAGTGGTGCTCCAGTGCAACCAAATTGCCACCGACGGCCTCAAACCAGCCCTGACATTCGTACTGGACGTCCCCGTCGAACTCGCTCTCCAGCGGAGTCAGAAAAGTGACCGCATGGAACAAGCCGGGCTACTCTTCTTTGAGCGTGTCCGCTGGGGATATCGGGAAATCGCTCTCCGGGAGCCAGATCGCGTCATTTGCGTTGACGCAACATATACGCCTGACGAGGTTCACACCACTATATGGCACCACGTCTGCCGACGTCTCCCCAGCCTTTTATAAACACTCCCACTTCAGTAGTGTAGCGCCTCCAGCACCACTTGTTCGATAGTCTTGCCTGGAGGGAGCTCCCCAAGAATGCTCCCACAGACCTCGACATCCCGCACAATAAAAAATGATGGAAGCTGGCGAATTTGCAGCCAGTTCTGGTGAGGATGCCTGTCACCGGCACCGCGCATAGCATAGATTTCACAATCATTGAGCCGAATCCCCCCGTCCGTTAGCACCCGCAGGAAGCGGGGGAAAAGCTTCTGTGTACCGACACACGAACATGTCGGCTTGACGTAAACATAGAACCGATGTAATCCCGGCACGTAGGCAGCTCGGATCTGTGCCACCAGAGCCGTGTCAGGACTATAGGCTTGGTATTCGGTATCGAACCAAGCAAAACCAGGAGTCGTGCGCAACTGCTCCAGCGTGAGTCGCTCGGCCGTGTACTCTGGTTGCGTACTCTGCGTGCAAGAAAGCAAAACAAGAGCTGCTATCACTATCCCTGGCCACATTCCCTCCGCTGTCGAACACGTCGGGGCGGTGGGATTTGAACCCACGACCTCCTGGTCCCAAACCAGGCGCGCTAACCCAGGCTGCGCTACGCCCCGTTAGCAAACAAACTTAGGAAATTCTCTGCATGCAATCGCTGTCCTTGGGCTTGTACAGGAAAATTGCCCTAATTTTTAGCGTCAGCAACCCACTCCATGGCTATCGAGGATGGAGCAGGACTTCCGAACTTGGAGCTTCGAGGCTATCTCACGCGAGTTCAAGAAGGCGGCGGACTTCGTCTGCCAGCGCGTTGTAAACCGTGAGGAAGTAGTTGAACAAGCCCTCTGTGCCCTTGTAACCGGCGAGCATCTGCTGCTGCAGAGCCGAACTGGGGTAGGAAAGAGCCTGCTGGCAGAGCAGATCTTCCTCATGTTCTCTGGAGCTCGCACCTTCCGCGTCCAGGCTAGCAAGGAACAACAGCCCGATACCTACTTTGGTGCTCTGGACATCGAAGAGCTCAAGCATGGCCGTATCGTACATAACATCGAAGGCTCCATCGTAGACTGCGAATTCGCCTTCATTGATGAAATTTTCGATGCCAACGACTTCACCCTCCGCGCGCTCCTTTCCGTGCTGAATGAGCGCCAGCTTATGCGCGGCGTCCAATATGTACCCGCAAAGCTCCACACTCTCATTGCGGCAACCAATTACCTGAGGGTCAGCGAAATCACCGAAGCTATCCTGGACCGCTTCCTGTACAAGGCAGTCATCCTACCCGATAAGGAGCCATACGTCCAATACAGAATTGCTCAACAATTCCTCCTCCACGGCGGCAAGCCGGTGCTTCCCCCCCAACAGATCCCCTTTGCACTGCTGCGGTACGTGTACACTATCGCTACTGGTCAGGATACCGAGCGCTCCGTTCGAGTGCACCCGGAACTCGTCTACTTTGCCAATCTAGTCATCCGGTATTATGAGGTGCTTCGCAACCGTGCTCTTCGCGAGCACTATCGGGGAACGACACCGCCGATAGACTACTACATCTCTCCACGCACGCAAGCAAAATCGCTCAACCTGCTCCGCGCCATTGCCCTCCTCCACGGGCGGGACGAAGCCACCCACGACGAGGTCGGTAAACTCTATTTCATCTTTGCCACCGTCGGTGTCCCCGAAGAAGTGGAGCTCTTCCGCAAGGCCTACACAACTGTTCTCAATTCACTCCACGCGTCCAACGGGTTCGAGCAATTGCGAGTGCTGCTGGCATTCCAGTCACTCTTGGAACAACTGCAGAAGGACAAAGGTCTTCTGTTCAGACCGCTGAGTAGTCTGACCAGCCCATCGTTGCTTCAGTCTCTGTGGGAATGGCTGAAGGATACCTTTGGAGGTGCTGACCACACTGTGCAGCAGAACAAGCGCATGTTAGAAAAATTTCTCCGCGACTTTGTCCCGGCATGTGAAGAAGTACGCGAGCTCAAGCAAGCTCTGGAGCGGGAACTAACAGCATTCCTGCGTAGCATTGAGTAAGACAGCCAACCAACAAGCCAATTGATGCTTTTTCGTAGTTTCGTGCCGAGAGTCGTCCGGTAGCCGAGAGCCAGCCATGGCACAGCAAAAGCTCCAACTGACCCAGGCTCTAAAGCAGCAGCTCAAACTCAATCCGGCGCTCATTCAGCAGCAGTCGCTGTTCCAAAATCTACTATCGCTCTCCAACGAGGAGGCTTACGAAGAATTGCTGAGCTTGTTGGCAGAGAACCCGTATCTAGAGGAAGCCACCCCCACCGACCCAGATGAAGAGGCCACTTCTACCGAAGACGAGGCCTCCACTGAGGACGAGTCTGTTTACCAGACAGCGGAA
>JANWXA010000019.1:0-7424 GCA_025055465.1 Candidatus Kapaibacterium sp. | reverse complement strand
TCGCACTGCGGACACAACTGCGTACGATACTTTACAGGATCCTTTCGCTTTCTACGCGATGTTCTGGCATCCTCAACCAGGTCCACGGGCAGAGGGAGGCGAAGAGGAAGATGAACCGTTACTGCCTGAAGCCCACCCCAGCTTCCACGAGGAACTGCTACAGCAACTTCCCTTGCTAAACCTGTCGCAAGAAGAGCGAATCCTTGCCGAGGAAATTATCGGCAGTATTGCCCCAAATGGGTATTTGCGCGAAGAGCTCAGCGCGGTTCTCCAGCGGACCAATGCACGCATTGCAGAAATCAATGCCGAGCACCTGGCCACCTTTTTCCAGTCCGGTAAGCAACAGAATCCAGCTCGGCAGCACGCTCTCGACCCAGTTGTGGCCCACCTGGTACTCCATCGGGAGCTCCCCCCAGTGCAATTGCTTCATCCCTTGTCTCTAGAGCAGGCAGAGCATCTTCTACGGCGGCTCCAGCGCGAGCTGGAGCCACCGGGCATTGCTGCTCGAACACTACAAGAGTGCCTCTTAGCACAATTAGAAACTCGTCCCCTCCGAACCGAGCCTGAACGCTGGGCGTACCGCATTCTAAAAGAGGCCTTTCCAGAGATGAGCCGACGCACTTGGCGCGAGGTTCTCAAACGCTTTGCCGGCGAGCTAACCCCCGAGATGCTCAAGGAAGCTCGTGAAGTCATCCGACGCCTCAATCCCCGTCCCGGCGGTAGTGCACCCCCGGAAATCCCGCTGCAAGTTACCCCTGACCTTCTCGTAAGCCACGACCCCGAAACGGGTGAGCCCCAGATCTATTTCAACGACGCAACATTGCCGCCTTTACGGGTAAATCCAATACTAAATCAACTCAGGCGCCTTCCCCGCCATTCTCCCCAGAAACAGATGCCTTTGAAAAGTCGCCAGATACTGCGCATGGATTACACGGCTGCCCACACCTTAGTCTCTGTCCTCCGGCAACGCAAAGAAACACTGTTGCGCGTTATGAGTGCCATCGTCAAGCTGCAGCGGGAATTGTTTGAAAGTGGCCCTCAGCACCTCAAACCCATGATCTATGCTGATATTGCCCGCGAAACAGGCTTGGACACCTCAACCATCTGCCGAGCTGTTGCCAATAAGTATGTGCAAACCCCGTTTGGTATCTTCGCTCTCAAAGACTTTTTCACCGAAGCCTTGCCAAGCCTGGAGGGCGACGAGGGCGTCTCGGTAGAGGTGGTCAAGCAAAAGCTACGGGAACTGTTGGAAAATGAGGATCCCCAGAACCCTCTCAGCGATATCCAGTTAGCACGGAGGCTTCACGCGATGGGTTACAAAATTGCCCGGCGCACGGTTGCCAAGTATCGGGAAGAAATGGGCTTTCCCCCTATATGGAAGCGGAAAGCGCTGCAATGAATCTCCCTCAGCGCCTGCTGCGGTGGGCACATCATCTCCCTCTCCACTCCCTTCCCTTCCCCCTGTCCTTGATTCTCTCCAGCATTGGGCGACGCATTTTATGGAAAGCTTTGGCACGGCACACACCGGAGGCCTCTTTTTTTCCCCCGCCCTCACTCCAGCGCTCTTGTTGGGGGCTACGCTTTCGCTCCCCACTCTTTAACGCCGCTGGTATGTTCAAGAATGCTGAGGGTTATTCATTGGCGTATCATCAGGGTGCCGGAGCCTACCTTGTAGGAACGACAACAAGCTTGCCCCGCCGTGGACTCTCTCGATACGGCGTCCGGCAACCTTTCGCGAGTTATCCCCATTCTCAGGCAGCCCTCAATGCCCTGGGGCTTCCGAACCCAGGGCATCGGGTTGTGGCCCACAGAATAGCACAGTTCCCCCGCTACCCCGACTTTCCCATCGGCGCCAGCGTCGCCTACGATCCTGAGTTGGCACCAGAAGAAGCTTTGCCACGACTGCTGGAGGGCATTCATCTGTATGTTGCCGCTGGGGTGGATTTCTTAGAGCTCAATGAGAGTTGCCCTAACGTACCACACGAGCCGGGCTGGCATGCCTTGGAATTCCGGTTAACATGGTTGGCCGAACGCTTTCTCGCCCGTCGCCAACGGAGGGTACCGGTTGCAGTCAAAATCTCCGTCGACACCCCTGTCGAGCTTATGCCCCCCTTGCTGGAACTCCTGGTGCACCTCGGCTACGATGGACTCACCATTGGCAACACGTCCACGGCCTATGAAACACTGCAGACCATGATTGTCACCCCAGAACGGCAGGCTTACTCCCTCTTCTGGCAGCGGATTGGCGGTGGCATCAGCGGGACTCCCCTCGCTGAACGTCGACGCCAGCTGGTACGTATAGCCACCCAGTGGCTCGCTCGGCGGTCTCCCCAACAGGAGTTCCATATCCTCGCCGTTGGGGGCATCGTAACACCAAATGAGCTTGTCAGTGCCCTCGCCGACGGAGCCTCCTTAGCGCAGTGGTACACGGGTTACATCCATGCCTTCCTCCAGCATGGAGACGCTGTGTATCGGTGGATGTACACGGCTCTGGAAGCTGTCCCATGAGACGGCAAACAGCCCTACTCTTTCTCCTTGTTCTCGTGGGTTGCCAACCAGACTGGGGGCCCGAAGAGGAGCGTTTCGTGCAAGCGTATGCAGAAATCCTTGTCGCCCGGGAACTTTATCCGGACACCACGCAGGGGAATGCCCGTGTCCGAGCCATCCTCCGCCACTATGGCTATACTGACGAAGAGGAGTTCCGTAGACAGTTTCTCCATCGTGCCCGTGAGCCGGCACATCTCCGCCGATTGTTTGACTCCGCCGCTGCTCGCGCCCAGCATATGCTGATGGATTCACTCCGGAGCCGCCCCAGATAAGGAGTTTAGGTTGTAGGGCTCCAGTTCCACCACCAGCTCCACCATCAGTTGCTGTAAACGTGGATTTTCCCAATCTGTCTCCGTCTCCGTTTGGGTCATGAGGGTATCCAGGATCCGGTCTTGTATCTGCCCACGGCGTAATGCCTCAGCATAGGGAATATGGCTAAAGGTCACCATTGTGTACAGCGGAATAAAGCGGTCAGGATAGTGGTCGGCAAGGTACTGCTCCAGCCTTTTGCGCAATAGGAAGCGCGGGTCCGCAACTTTGTCCCGCATCTCCACAAAGTTCTCCAGCGCCAACTGGGCGATAGCGTCTGCATGAGGTTTGCGAAAGCGCTCAAACGCACGGAACGCCGTAGCCCAGTCATCGGGATAGTGCTGTAAGAAATCCAACAAGAGGACGCAGTCCTCGAAGCCAGCATTCATCCCTTGGCCGTAAAAGGGCACGATAGCGTGAGCAGCATCTCCCAGGAGCAGAACTTTTCCGTCGTAGCTCCAGGGAAAACAGCGAATCGTCAGCAAACTTCCCGTGGGATTGGAGAAGAACTCCTCAGTCAGCCGCGGCATTAAAGGAACAACATCGGGAAACTCGCTCTGGAAGAAGGCGCGTACATCAGCCTCTGTGCGCAAGGCGGCGAAGGAGAGCTCCCCTTCCAGAGGGAAGAAAAGCGTGCAGGTAAAGCTTCGATCAGGATTGGGCAGCGCGATGAGCATGAAAGAACGTCGTGGCCAGATGTGTAGGGCCCTCGGCTCCAGCGCCCACACACCCCCTGCCGTGGGTGGGAGTGTCAGCTCCTTGTAGCCATAGTCCAAGTATTCCTGACAATAACTGAAGCCTTCCAGGTGCTGCAGCCGCGACCGCACTGCTGAGTAAGCTCCATCAACGCCGAAAACAGCTTCCGCATCCAGCCGACGCAGTTCGCCCGCAGGGGTTTCCACAATAACAGCAGGCACATCTAAATCCACGTCAATGCAACGATGTTCAAAGAGAAGCTGCGTGTTCGGACATTCCTGCACAGCAGTAAGGAGCAACTCATTGAGGCGGCGACGGTGGAAAGAGTAGATCGCCTGTCCGGGTTTGCCATATGGCTGAAAATGGGTTGTAGCCGCGCGGTCATGAATCATTCGCCCCTCCATAGGAAGAGCGAAGGGACGGACCCGCTCCTCCAGCCCTGCCAGCCGCAGCCCACGCCAACCCCGGTCAGAAACGGCCAAATTAATAGAGCGCCCACCAGGGATATCCGTGCACCGCAGATCGGGGCGACGCTCTATCAAGGTCACACGATGTCCTCGCTGCGCCAGCAGGCGTGCCCATAAAGCTCCAACCAGACCGGCACCAACGACAATGACCGAGCGTCGAAGCATTATTTGTTCACACCCGCATGCTGGACAAGCGAGACGGCTTCGCGGATAGAGACACCCTCCAGCGTCAGGATGGTGCCGGGAAGCGGTTGTAGAAGCAGCCACTCGGTCATTGGCTCACGCAGGGGGAGCCAACGTCGAGGCAAACACTCCAAGCGCAGCCAGACGCCGTGTTCTAACTGAGTCAGCTCCCACCTATGGCTTCCTTCGCCCGGTGCCTCCAGCGTATCCGACCAAGAGGCCGTCCGCACGAGCACCAGCCCCGACGACACAGTGAGCTCCATTGGCGCGCCCTGCCTTTGCTGCCACTCCCGAGGCGTCGTCCTCAGAAAGAGCCGATAGCCCCCAGTAGAACGCACCTGTAGGAGTGCCCGGAACATTGTTAACGCTGGTATCCGTAACGCCATGACGGTTTCAGAGGAAAGCTGAATATCTCCTCCAGCTGTCCGTTTCCAACGGGGAGGTTCTCCCAGAAAACGGACCTCTACACGAGCGTCACCTTCCCTTTGCTCGGCTACAAATCCTTCCGACGTCAGCACCAGCTCCACGAAGAATGGCGCCGCCACGAGACCACAGCCCGCGAGGACACCGCAGAGCACAATAACCGACCCTACCCTCATGAACTGAGCACTGGCTGTGCCGGGAGCAACTCTAATTGACGCAGGATCTCCACAACAACGTCATACCGTCGGAAGGGTGGCATAAGGTAGATACCGTCAGCACTTTGACGAATAGCGCGAAGGAACTCCACCGCAATGGTGATCCCCTCACGCAAAGCTGCTTCAGAATTGGATACCCGGGCCATTCGCTGCCGGACCCAGCGAGGAATCACAATCCCAGGCACTTCGTAGTGAAGAAACTCTGCATGTCGCAAGCTCCGCAAAGGGAGAACACCAACAAGGACACGCACCGATAGTCGCGCCGTTGCCTGCCGGAAACGTTCCCAGAGCTCTGGGTCGAATAGGGGCTGCGTAAAAATAACCTGGGCTCCTTCCGCAACCTTGCGTTCCAATCGCTCCAACTCCTTACTCCAATCTTCCGCCGCAGGATTACAGGCACAAGCGATGCAGAAGTTAGCTGCTTGTCCCAGCGGATTACCCATGGCATCCCGCCCTTCATTGAGAGAGCGCAAAATCCGGATTAGCCCGACAGAATCTACATCAAAGACAGCCGTGGCGTATGGATAATCGCCAATATGCGGAGGATCGCCGGTAACCGCCAAGATATTCCGCACCCCCAGTGCATGAGCCCCCAGAAGCTCGGACTGAAGCGCTATGACGTTGCGGTCCCGGCAAGCAAGGTGAGTGATACAGTCCACACCTGTTTGGCTCTGTACAAGGTGCGCAAGCGCAATCGAGCTCATGCGCAGTCGCGCCCGAGCACCATCGGAGATGTTGATTGCGTCAACACCGTATCGCTGGAGGAACCGGGCGCCTTCGAGTACAGAACCTATGTCCAGTCCACGCGGCACGTCCAGCTCCACCGTCAGCACGAACTTGCGCCCTAATTTCTGTGCGAAGGTCGTTGGTGCAGGTACTTCGACAGGGAGGATATCCTGGGAAGGTACCGAAGCGCCGGGATGAGGAGCTGAACCCGGTAAGGGTACCTGACGAACCGCTTCAGCAATTGCGCACACGCATTCGACCGTTGCTCCTCCGTCAACTCCAACTATGCGTATGCCGAGAGCGACTAACTCCCGGGCAACCCGTGCCAAATAGTCAGGCTCCGGCTCGTAGAAGCGGATATCCCCTACCACGCGCGGGACGCTAACGTCGGGCAAGGCACACACTGGCTGTCGTGCTGAGGCAACCAGCGAACGAGCAATGCCCAGCATACGCTGGGGGCCAACCGTTCCCCCTGCCCCAATGGCTACCACGGGAAAACGCCCCAGGTGGCTCGCAACTCGGCTGGGAAAAGAGCCTGCCAGAACCGTCCCATCTTCGGGGAAAGCTTTCAGTGCTATAACTGGAAGCCGCGGATTGACCGACTGTGCCGCCTCGATTGCCAGCTCTAACTCTTGCAGCTCAATAAAGCCCTTCAGGATAAGCAGTTCGGCACCACCGTCTACAAGCGCTACAATCTGCTCTACAAAAGCCCTCCGCGCCTCCTCAGGCCTAACATTCCCCAGAGGAGCCAGGAACTTTCCCGTTGGCCCCACTACTCCGGCAGCGTATGCCCGGTGAAGCGCAGCACAGCGCGCTAACCAAATCCCCGTACGGTTGAGTTCGTAGACCTTATCCGCTAACCCATAGCGCTCCAGAGCAATACGGTTAGCCCGAAGAGTGTTCGTTTGTACTATTTCCGCCCCCACCTCCACAAATGCCCGGTGGATTTCCTCTACAACTGCTGGCTGCCTGAGATTATACAGCTCTGGCGGAAACTCGCGCAAGCCACGTCGCCACAGCTCCGCCTCTACCGGGCCGTCGCTCACGATGACCCCGTATCGGAGCCGCTCCACAAAAGGCAGCTTCATGACTCCCGTTGCAAATACTCCTCCACGCCCCAACGATGTGGTGTCCACAGAGCTAAAAGGAAAGCGCCAACCAGCAGAGCTATATCCTGTACCACTCGCTCCCAGCCGATTCGCTCTGCTGCTGTCTGTGAAAAACAACCACAGTGAATGTCCAGGCCGCGCACCAGCGCCGAAATCAGAGCCAGTGTAAAGACCAGCAGCAGCCCTACTGCCACGGTTGCCGCTGCCCGGACACGTAGACCCACTATCAGCATCAAGCCCACCAACACTTCCAGCCACGGTATGACCAATGCTGGAATGTTGACCAGTTCCGTCGGTAGAATCCGGTAGTTTGCAATATTACGGGCAAACAGTTCCGGATTACTTAGCTTGTCCGCTGCCGCCACCAGGAACACCATCCCAATCAGTAGTCGAAGAGCGATCCCGAGAACTTCCCGCACATAGACCGCCATGATAATTGCGAAGGTTACTTATCCATCCGAAATTACACCAAACCCGCTAAACAGAAGCACCCCGCAACCGCCACCAACTTCCTATGAAAAGCAATGCCACCAAACTCCACAGCACGCGCCCCCACGCTTCCGCCTGCATCCCCAGCATCAGCATACCCACTGCGATACCCCAGGAGCCTGCTGCTGCAGTCCACGGATATGGTACAGGATACAGCCTGCAGCTCATAAGCACCATGGTCAGCGCCGCCACGCTATACGCTCCCAGGGTTGCCCAAGCAGCCCCGATATACCCCAGCCATGGTACCAACAACACGAGAA
>JANWXA010000199.1 GCA_025055465.1 Candidatus Kapaibacterium sp. | reverse complement strand
CGATTGCAGCGAACGCACGGATTCGGCGTCTGTCCACGGAAGTACTCCCGCACGAAGTAGTCAATCACCTCCCGGCGGAAGGGGTCGGTGAAGTCCACCACCAGATGCGGAATCCCCAACTGCAGGCAGACCCGGCGCGCATCGTTGATGCCCTCCAACGAGCAGCAACTGGACTCATTGCCGATGTTGCCCCCAACGTCTTCGTAGTTGTAGGTCTTGATGGTGATCCCGATGACCTCGTACCCCTGCTCTACGAGCAGAGCTGCCGCGACGGAGGAGTCCACACCTCCAGACAGTCCCACCAGGACGCGTCGCGGGTCCCTCTGCATTGCCTGACCTTAGCATTGACTCCGTAATTTGCATCGGCATAGACGAAGGAACCGGAATAGCCGTGGGAAAGGGTGTTGCGGAATGGTGCGATGGCTCTTGACAGAGCACCTTCGGCGTCGGCTACGCCGATTGTTTTCGTGTGTCTACATCCGCGGCAGCCAGCATCTGCGCCCATGGCAAGAAGGCTCTTCCACCATGCCATTGCTGTTGTACTGCTCCCATAACGGATGGAGCGATATCGCTCTGGCAGCCGTGCTTGCCCGGCGCCATTTCAAGCTGCAGAGTCGCTTTCTCATCAGCCCTCAGCAGGCGCGCCACTTACCCTTACTCCGCTTTCTGGGAGCCCTTACACTTCCGTGGGAGGACCCCGCTGCCCTGCAGGAACTCTTGCCGTCCGTACTGCCTCGCCTCATGCCTACTCCCAGCGTCGCGCTGTGGATTTTTGCCACTGGGGATTTCCTCAGCATCGGTGAAACCGACAGCCTCTGGAGTTGCGCGGACATCGTCCGCCTGGCACAACGGCCACTTGCGCTGGCACCAGCCGTCTGGAGCTACCAATTACTGCAGCCCGAGCCAACCAGTTACCTATGGCTGGGGCAGCCAGAGACGTGTCCATCCGGGGGAATCCCTTCTGCACTTGTCCAACGCTGTAGCCAGCGCCTGACAGAGCTGTACGAACAACAGCAACAGCTGCTTGCCAGCGGAACTTTTCAAAGCGCCTACCACTGTTACTCCCTGTGAGACAGCGCCTCACAGAAGGAAAAGCGCGAAACCACCGCCACGACCGAATCCTCCACAGGCTTGGCACGGGCAACGTTCCCAAAGCTCAGCAGAGCAAAGGCAAGTGGCTCTCCATCCGCTGTGTAAACATATCCTGCCAAGGCGCTGGCGTTCCGCAATGTCCCAGTCTTGGCCCAGATACGACCAATGGTCCCCGTATCCCGAAGGCGCCGTTTCAATGTCCCATCCACTCCAGCCATTGCTAAGCTCTGGCGGAACACACCGGAAAAGGGTGTGTGCAGCATTGCCCTCAACAGCTCAACCACGTCGGCGGCGCTTGCGCGGTTTTGCCGCGACAGCCCCGAACCATCCCGAAACCGGCATTCCCGACAGGAGACCCCCCAGCGTTGGAGAAATGTCTGTAACAGTGAGCGCGCTCGCTCCGTTTGTACCCCATAGCCCACAGCTCGGGACCCAAGCAGCTTGAAGAGGTGTTCGGCAACGAAGTTGTCACTTTCCTTGTTGATCACTGCTAAGAGCTGCGGCAGCGGACGCAACCATTCCGCCAGCACCGTCTGGGGTTGCTTGCACTCCTTTGTGCCGAAGCCGCCATCTACCTGAATACCCGCGGCGCGCAATCGTTGCAGAAACGTGGCTGCAGTTGCCACCTCCGGCTGTTCCATTGGTACCACAAGTGACCATGTCCCCTCAGCAGGGACTCGCCCACGAATACTGATATACTGTATGCCGTCCCGGACTACACTGGAAGCGCTGAGGCGAGCACCTCGCTGTGGCCGCCTCTTCCGGTATGCTGACACCGCCCGGACTCCGGAGACATTGACGACGAAAGCCGGCGACGCTGGGACTGCCTGCGCCGTTACTCGCCCCCGTACAGCATTGACCACGACACGCACCTCATTGCGATTGAAGCCCAGGGCAGTGATGGAGGGCAAAGGCTCCACGACATCTGCATCCCCACTGTACTGGACGCGGCTGCGCTGATTGTCAAACAACGAACCATCGCCGAACACTGAGCCCGTTACACGCCGCACACCGCATCGAGCAAGTTGTGCAGCCAGCTCCTCTAAGTCCTGTAGGCTAAGCAGGGCATCGCCTGCACCCACCACATAGAGATTCCCCCGCACTACCCCATCTGCTTCCAATGGTGCATCTGCAAGGATGCGCGTGCACAGGAAGGCGGAGTCTCCGAAGGTTGCCAAAGCAGCGGCGGTCCAGAACAACTTGGTGATAGAGGCAGGGGTTAGCGGGGCCCCCGCATTGTGCTCAAAGTAGCGTCTACCTCTGGTGTCCGCGATAACGACCCCCACCTGGGCCCTCTGCTCCAACGGGCGGAGCAGCGCTCGCAGCCGAGCGCATCATGGCCGGATTCGCCGATGTGATCATCGCCGGAGGCACGGAATCCATGAGCCTGGTGCCGATGGGGGGAAACAAAGTCTCTCCCAATCCCACGCTCGTTGAAACCTATCCCGATGTCTACCTGAGCATGGGATTGACGGCGGAAAATCTCGTGCGAAAGTACGGGATTTCCCGTCAGGAGCAAGATGAATTCTCCCTCCGCAGTCATCAACGCGCCATCGCGGCGATTGATTCCGGCAAGTTCAAGGACGAGATCGTACCTCTGCCCGTGCGGCTGGAGAGATTGGGCAATGGGGGGAAAGTCACCGTCGAGGAGATCCTCTTCGACACCGACGAAGGTCCCCGGCGCGATACGTCGCTGGAAGCATTGGCTAAGCTGAAACCGGCCTTTCATGCCGAGGGAACCATCACGGCGGGCAATTCCTCGCAAATGAGTGATGGAGCGGCGGCCGTCATCGTCATGTCGCGGGAGAAAGCCGAGCAGTTAGGGATAAAGCCCCTAGCGGTCTTTCGCGCCTATGCCGTGGCCGGTGTTCCTCCGGAGGAGATGGGGATTGGTCCAGTGGCGGCCATTCCCAAAGCGTTGCGGCTGGCCGGTCTCGATCTGAGTCAGATTGAACTCATCGAGTTAAACGAGGCCTTCGCTGCGCAGGCTCTCTCAGTCATCAAGCTGCTCGAACTCGACATCAATAAAGTCAACGTCAATGGGGGAGCCATCGCGCTTGGCCATCCCCTGGGCTGCACGGGAGCGAAACTCACGGCGACGCTGCTGAACGAAATGGCGCGACGTCGGGCGCGCTACGGCATGGTCACCATGTGCATCGGCG
>JANWXA010000198.1 GCA_025055465.1 Candidatus Kapaibacterium sp. | reverse complement strand
ACAGACCTTTATTGCACAACAAAGACTACGGGGATATGCTCCCCGATTCGGTGCCATCGTCCAATGTAAGTTCCTGCAGGAAATCCCCGCAGACAAACGCAGCGGCGCGTATTCTCCCCCACCACCCGCCAAAGGAGGCGCCCTACCAAGTCATAGAGCTCCACCCGCTCACCAGGCTCCACGCAAAGCTGCGAGCTCAAGAACACTACGTACGGCTGCCGCTGAGATATTCCCGAAGAGCCCATGGGCGTATTGAGAACCAGCAGGCTGTCCCAGCTCCAGCGGGTCAGGCACGTACATGAGTCAAGCGGTTGTGTCACAACGCGCAGTGTTGCCGTATCTTTTTTTCTCTCTCTCGCGCGTAACCACAGAACTATCTGTGCCCCTGCCTGCGGCTCCCACGTAATCGTAAGAGTGTTATTGACACGCTCCCAACTCCCCAAAGTAGCCCCCACTACAGCAAGACTGTCCACAGAAAGCCATTGAGGCAGTCCAACCACAGAGGTCATCGCTGCCGAAAGTCGAAACGCCGTATCGTAATCCACGCTCACAGACCATGCCAATGTCGTATCGAACTCGGTGATACGCCACTCCCGCGGCGACGCACGGGTCTGTAAGGTGCGATCCGGGATATCAGCAACGCTCGCCACCACGGTAACGGGGGAAGTATCTACCGCCACGGTCTTCCGTCGTTCAAATTCTTCATTGAACTCCACGTAGAGAAGTTGTAGCACTGCCGTATCAGGGCATTCTCGGCGGTAATCGCCCAGAAACGCTACCAGTGGCTTTGCCCCCGTGACAATCCGCGCTAAGGTAAAGGCATAAGCGCGGATTTCCCCGTATGGTGCTCCGAAGCCGCGCTGGTCCATAGCCTCAGCTAATGTTCCGCTGGTAAGCATCGTATGGAAGACCAGCTTCTCTGGGTTGAACCGTATGGCAAGATTAAAACCCATCAGGCTGTCCTGTGGTCGCACAGTACCAGCTTCCACGGTGAGCACGCACTCGCGCCGTCCACAAACATCCACGGTATCCAACACCCGTAGAGAGATGCGTGCAGTATCCCCCGCCGCTTTCGCCACCACCGCCATACCGAGCACGGCAATACTGCACCATATTACCCTCCTCCCTATGGGCATAGACCGTCGGCACTACCGCAACCATATAAAAGGCCGCCAAAATGTCCCTGTTGGGCCATCCACTCGGCACAGATATGTACCTGTACCAACCTGCTCGCCAGCAATATTGACCCCTGTCCACTCCATCTGGTGAATACCTGGTTGATATTCCCCATCGGCGAGAACATGAACAAGGTTACCATTTACATCGTAGAGCAGAAGCCGATATCGCCCCATTTCCGTTGCCACAAAGGAAACCCTCAACCGGTCTGTCGCCGGATTAGGCATCAACTGCAGTTTTAGCTCTGTATCTGCTGGCACTGTTAGGGGCTGGCGAATTTCCGGCAGCTCGACATCGTTGAAGCGAATCGTGCTGGTCTGCACGAAAGGCTCCTCCATCCGAACTGTCACGTACACCAGCGGCTCTCCAGGATCGCATGCCACCACTCCGGCCAGAGCAATGCGCCCGCCTTTGTAGGCAAGTTCAAGCCTATCTACGAAGCGCGGTGCCACCTCCGCAGCTACAATCTGTCCATTGAGATCAGCCCGAATCCCCAGAGGCCCATCCCAAGCACCATCTAAAGCAATTGGTAGACGATATATCCCCGGTGCTACTCTGTACGGCTCACGCAGCTGGATAGTCGTCGCGAGACCTGCAGCTGCTGCACCACGCCCATAGGGCGGCAGTACCGTCAGGTCCAACAGCCAAGGCAAGTAGGGTACCCGAGCTGCCATGTACAACATGATGATTGCCGCATCATATTCCGTTGCTTCAAAGAACAGCACCGGATCCCCACCGATATAAGGCAGCGAGTTGTCCGACGGTAGGTCCTGCCAGTAGTAAAGGGATCGCGTTGTGATTGCTCGGCGGTGATATGACGAATCAGCCGTATTCGCTCGATTGCGCGTTGAATAGTAAAACCGCCCATTATGGTTGACATCGCCGTGATATGCCTGCCGTCCTTTGAGGCTGTCCAAACGGCGGTCAGTAGCAACCGAGCGCAGGATCATCATGACATCGTTGACCGTCACGAAGCGATCCTGCCCCATACCGGTATGTTTCCCAACTTGCGAGAAATCCACATCCCCATCCCCCCAGCCCTCCAGGAAAAGCCGTGGAATAGCATTGAAGCGAATGACTGTGTCGCTCCCACCTGAGGGCTGCCAAGTACTATTCAACACCGTAGATGTCCGAGCCTGGCTGACGTCGCCTGTAAAGACCAGACCGTTGAGGTAATCATTGAATCCCCCCTTGATTCCAATAGCAGCACCTTGTACCTGGACTGGACCGCCAGAACCTGTCAAGCCGTAAGCAAACTCAATATCGCCCTGGAAGTTGCCAGGACGTGAGGACTCATATAACCACACTTGGAAGCTCGCAACGCTGGAGGGAAGCGCTTTATTATTGATATTCAAATCCCGCCATTCCACCACAAAAGCACGGTTCGGAGCGGCACCGGTAACTCTGTAAGAAATACGCGAGGGGACGTATCCCGCCTGTGTCGTGCGGTAGAAGTGGTCGCCCCAAAATGGGGCAATCACGTTGAACGGCTCAGTATTGATAAAGAGCCGTCCTGGAACGTCCCCACCAACCAGGGGCGGATTCTCTCCGGCTCGCAGCAACATGACAAAGCCATTCACCGAAATGGCTAACCGGCTATAGCGATAGCCCTGATATTCAAAGAGGAAGGGCAATATCACAGTGGCGTAGCCATTGTCGTGATCAGGAACATTTGTAGCTGGATCCAAGAACTGGTCAGCGTCAAGCACCGTCGCCCCCATCAGTGTAGCATAAGGCTTCCCACCAACCTTAGTAGCAGGCTGGAATTCCGCATAGACCTGCGCTTCCATAACCAGCCAACCACTCACGGCGAGCGCCGCCACATTGAGAAGTGTCCGCATCGTCATCGTGATTTCCTCGCATCTGTGTGAGACTTCTTCTCAATCCTTCTGACTCTAAAGGCAGATGGGGGAACCCCGTAACATCCGGGGTTCCCCGGTTTGTTTCTCGTTACCGCACAAGCACCATCGGCTGGACTAAGGTCACGCCGCCAGCGACGATTCGGTAGTAATACATTCCACTGGGCACCGCCATACCTTCCGCATCTGTACCATGCCACGGTACAGTGTACTCACTTGCTGGATAGAAGCCCTCTAAGAGCGTTGCGACCTTA
>JANWXA010000197.1 GCA_025055465.1 Candidatus Kapaibacterium sp. | reverse complement strand
AATACATCCAGGGTGGTGAGAATTCCCCGTGTAGCAAACTGCTCAGCACAGCGCAGAGCATCCTCTATGTTCGCCCCAGCAATATAGCGTCGCCCCACCGCCCAAACCACAGTACGAGGCAGCAGAGGGAGTAGCCGTGCAATGACTACCGAGGCCGCACGCACAGGGGTAGGTCCACTTTCTATCGCACAAGTTTAAAAGGAAACACCCACTGGCCCTGGTAGGAGCGAAGCAAGAGGAAATAAGCCCCATTGGCAAGCCCCACTGGTAGGGGCACCGAGAGGAGTCGCTCGCCTGCAGGAATATGCTCCCACCGCACTTCGTGCAGTACACGCCCCAAAAGCGTCGCGATTTGGATCCGCGCACTCTGCAGGGGCTCGGCGCTCTGTATAAGCACCCACACCCACTCGCCCTCTACCACTGCCGATATAAGCAGGACTGCTTTTTCCTCATCTCTACGCACGGCAGCGGACAACGCCTCGATTACGAAAGGAGCGGCACTCTGTACGGTCTGCTCCTGATTCGACAGGTTGCGTAAGCGCACCAAGGCTTGCTCTGTCGGCGTATTGGGGACCAGCCACTCGTAACTCTGCTGACGTGCATCATACGTTGTCCGGATGAGCATCCAACTGCTTCCCCCATCGGTGGAGTATTCAATTCGCAAACGGCTGATGAAGTCCGATTCCCAGCGGATGAGTTGGCGTGTCCCCGCCGTCCAGCGCTCCCCACCATTTGGCGTCAACAAGCGCAGCGTAGGTACCCCGATAGCGAAAGGCGCGCTCTGACTGTACAAAGCCGGGATAGCCGTATCCTCTACACGAACCACCGCTTGCTCTGTCTGTATTCGCGGGATAGTCCACTGATATGAGCGTCCTGTTACACCGTGTGCCAGCGTGTCCCAGCGCTGTCCATTGTTCTGGGAAAACAGCAAGTTCACCGCGGGAACCAGTGTACTGGACCACTCCACAGTTACCCGCTCGCCGTGGCCATAACGTTCCCCACCCGCCGGCGCGGTCAACGTCAGCGCAGGAACAGCAATAGAAAAGCTCGCCATCGTCGTATCCCCAACCGTAGGGTTGGTCGCGCTGTAGATACGGAGCCAGATTGCAGGCACGACCCGCTGCGGCAGCTGCCAGCGATAGAGTCGCTGCGATGCAGGGATTCCAGTGGCAATCCGTTCCCAGGTTTGCATGGAGTCAGCGGAGTATTCCAACGTTACGCTCTGAACTTGCACAGAAGTCCAGCGAATCTCCACTTCTTGCCCACCTCGAAACTGCTGATTGCCCACTGGATGCTGCAACAACAAGGTTGGGGCTGGGGGCTGTGCCAGACAGGCCTCCGCTCGGCTGTTACGAACCACAGCCGCCACACGCGGACGAAAAGTCACTGCGACAGTAGGCTGCACCAAATGGCAATAACTCATAATACTGCCACCATCCCACGACGAGCGAGGCGTTATCGGAGAACGGTAGCAAGCATCTGGCGTCGGATAGGGATTGCCGTCCTGTGTGACGCAGGTATCCAACGGGGGACTCCAGTAGCACGCATGTGTGTGAGGAGCGCCAAAAACATGTCCAATTTCATGGGCAACAACGAAAACATCCCATGTGTAGCTAAGAGTCGGGTATTGGTAGTTCCCTCGAATACCGCTAACACTATAGGCATTACTGGAAGTGCACAGAGAGTTCAGCCGCGCGATCCCGCCCACCGCCGTGGTCCCCGGAGCCGTCATGACATGGACTAAATCGCGCGTGACACTCCGCCGATTCTGGTTCCAGTACGTCGTGACTTCACTGAGCAGAGCACCGATATTGCTGTCATTGGAGTAGGGGTCCTCCTCTCCGTCAGGCGGTGTCATCCAGATGAGAATCCAGGGCAGTGTGAACGTCACATTGACTTCATCCTCATAAATACGGCTGACCATTGCAAAAACTGAAACCACGTATGCCGCTACCCTGTCGTAATCCCGGTTGAACCGGGTATAGAGTGAAGAGGTCGTCTCCAGAGCAACACGCGCTTGCCGCAACGTTGTTGCCTGAGGGACCGGCCCCCTGGGCTCTTTGAGCGCTCGGACTTGCTCCCAGTAGTCCGCTGTCTGCTCAATAGCACAGGTCCACCTGTACATTTCTTCGCCGACAGCCGTGCTGAGCACATGCTCATACTCCTCACCCCAGCGTTGTCCTGTGGGAACTATCCCCAGGTACCGTCCATTGGCACGCCAGATAAAAGCATAGATCTCGCCCCCAACGATACTGAGCAGCACCTGTGAACCGAGCTCCCCAACAATGGTGCCGAAGAACACATACTGCGTAACCCCAGACATTGGCTCCAAAAGCTCGGGACATGCACCGCGCGCCGGGGCAACTCCACGCCACCACTGCGTTTGCCCATCCACCACCGAACGCCCGCGTCGCACGTGTACGCGCCCAGTCTCGCCCATCCCAATGGGGAAATCCACTAACTCCAGTTCCGCTACAGGCAGCATAGCTACTGCCTGGAGAAACGATTTCTGCACCCAGTATGCCGCCTTACTTTGGGGCTGCAGGACTTGTTCTGCAGGGCGCAAGAACAGGGCTGCCGAAATCGGCTCCTGCGCCACCACCCAGATTCCTCCACCGAGAAATGCAGCCACTCCCAGCGCTCGCATCATCGCCTTGCTCTGTATCTGCCGAACATAAGTAAACACAAAAATACAACCCCTTCGCCCTGTAAGAACATGCTCAGAGCCGTTGGCAGATAGAACCCCTCATTCCCGCCTTGCTTCCACAACATCTGTGCCACTGAGCGTCTATAACCCTTGCAACCAAGGGTGGCATCGTCCATGCCACGGAGCCAAACCAAGAAAGCCAAATCCCGGAGTCGCACATCCCAGCCGCTTCCCCGGCAACGCCGCTCTGCCACCGCCACAGGCGATCCAAAACACCCTCGAACCGAAACTTTCCAACACCTGGTTGTGGTAGAATCACCAGCAAAGGCCCGAACCATCCAGCGTTACTTGGGGGTGGGTTACGCAGTCCAGGCTTCGCTGGGACATGTCAAGGATTTGCCTGAGCACGAGCTTGGAGTAGACATCCAAAACGGCTTCCAACCACACTATCGGGTGTTGCCAGCACGGCAGCAGGTTCTCCAACAGCTCAAGAGCCTTGCCCAACAAGCCCACAATGTTCTTTTAGCAACCGACCCCGACCGCGAGGGCGAGGCAATCGCGTGGCACATTCAACAGGCGCTGCACCTTACCAATCCTCTGCGCATCGAGTTCAACGAAATCACCGAATCGGCAGTCAAGCGCGCCCTGCAGCACCCGCGCACCATCGAGATGACT
>JANWXA010000196.1 GCA_025055465.1 Candidatus Kapaibacterium sp. | reverse complement strand
TGTCAGTAATGCTC
The DNA here is from genome assembly GCA_025055465.1 of Candidatus Kapaibacterium sp. GTDB lineage: Bacteria > Bacteroidota > Ignavibacteria > Kapaibacteriales > HRBIN21 > HRBIN21. Next base: position 3,317 of record JANWXA010000196.1, on the reverse strand, counting down.
TGACTGGCGGCTGGGGCAATGCCGACAGTCAACGGTACTGCTGCAGGCAGTTCGCGCAACCCCGTGGCGCTGCGGAAGCTGAAGTCGTCCAGCACTTTTTCACCGTTGACGTAAACATCGATCAAGCTCAGCCTTGGATCAGGGCTGGCATGGACAAATTGTATGTGAGCAACTTGTGCTGAGACATCGGTACGCTGGAACTCTATGATGGTGCCGTCAAGGAAAACTGCATGAAGCCCCAGGCGTGGACCGTTGAGATTGTGCTCTGGTTGAGTGAAACCAGAGAGCACTAAGAGCCCTGCACTGCCTCCGTGTCCGGAGAGATCTGCGTGAAAACGAGCAATCAAGGCCCCTGTTTGCGTGTAGAGCTCTATAGTCAGGGTGTCAGCGGGCAGGAGCGACCTCGGCGTCACTACTGATCTGAAACTGGTCAGCCCTGTATAAGGAGTTTGTCCGCTGGCGCGAAGGACCCGAACAGCGGGAGCGTCTGTAGCTGCATGGGCAAAGGCTAGCCATACGGAGTCCTGTACGAATGGAGGCACGTCTTGGATGAGCAGTGTAGGTGCCGTGCTGATCCCATCGGGGTTTTGGGCAAACCGCCGGGGGTTAGCTACACCGGCAAAGACGATCAAGTATTCTCGCTCTGGGAGAGGTGTGAAAGACGTGCGGACAATAAAGCTGTCTAAGCTGCCTGCCGGGGCAATGCCTAATTGGTAAGGAGTCCCAGCGAGGAGGTCAGTACGGAAGCTCAGTTGGCGGAAGGCGAGACCAGGGTGGACTAAGTAGTCCTGGTAGTACACGTCCACTTGGCTCAGAGTGGGGTCAGCGCTGGCGTGGAACACAGAGAAACCGGCAACTTGTGCGGAGGCAAGGACGGCACTGCTCCAGAAGGTAGCAGCGCTGCATAGTATCAACCCTGTTCCTCGCATTGGTGAGGCCAAGTCATAATGAAACATAAATCAAACACCAAAATTAGAAACTTCCACTGGGTCCAGTGGTGCTCTGGGGTTTGAGGCGGGTAGGTTACTGGCCAGAGTTACGACTCTGGCGAGGAGGGAGGTCGAAGTAAAAGTTCCTTGATCACCTCTAAATTAGTGGTAGGTGATGGTGCCTCTGTCTGATAGCGACGCAAGACTTCGTCGGGGCGAACGCTGGGGCGCTCTTCAACGGGGGGTCCTGACACGGCTGGAGCAGGCATGGGCATGCTGGAGGGGGGCTCCACTTCTGTGCGCTGCCGCAGGCGGAGAGCTGCCAACGCCTGGACCAGCTCGCTGCCTAACACTTCCTGCAACTTTTCCAAGATCAGCGAGCGGGTGAATGGTTTGCGGATGAAACCGGCTGCGCCTTCTTTGACTGCCAGGCCGAGATTTTCTGTGTCTGACATGGCTGTAATCATAAGCACCGGAATAGAGCGGGTGTCCTTCAACTGCTTGAGGAGCTTTAGGGTTTGGTGTCCGCTCAAGTCTGGCATAACGATATCCAGAAAAATCGCGGCGGGCCTGCGCTCTACGGCCAATGAGACCCCCTCATATCCATTGGTGGCAACGATAGGCTCGAAGCCCATACTTTCCACGATGCGCGAAAGGATGCGTTGCATCCAGATGTCGTCGTCCACAATCAAGATAGGGAGCGACTGGAAGGGGAACTCATGTCCGCTGGGCGTTGTCATGCCTCCTCAGGGATCTTTATCCAGGGACACTGCTGGCAGAGTGACGGAATGTTGTGGGGCATAGAGCCGGGCGCCGCGGAGGGCTGCTACAAGGGAAAGCGGTTTTGTGGCAACGGCCTGCCGGTTGATGTGCTCGACGCTGCAGTACAGCTCACGCCGGTAGACGGCAACCTCGCGAGGAGCTTCTATCCCTAACCGTACGATGCCGCGTTCGACGGAGAGAATCCGGATACTCACGATACCATCAATGGCGATTTCTTCTCCGGCTTTTCGAGACAGCACTAACATGATCACCCTGTTCAGCAAGTTGGACAGACACCAATGGATGGGTTGCCGAATATCGGTCACCAGGTAGGATCAGCTGCTGCCCTTGTCGGGTGCGCAAGTTAAGCAGAATGGGAGCTTTCAAATTAACCACAATCTGCGCCGGATCCTGTGCCAAAGTTACAATCACTAACGGGACGCAAGTGCTAAGGTCACTGTACTCACTCGGCAGCTCATAGTGGGGCAAGACATACCAGGGGAGTAGGACTGGGAAGGCAATGCTGGGCTCTTCCACGGCAATGAGCCAACGTAAAGGGTGCAGCTCAGGCGAGCTTATGAGCACATACCGTTTTAGGTGTTCGAAGCCGATTATCCCTGTGGGGAAGGTGAAAATATGTTTTTGTTGGAAGCGGATGCTACCTAGCCCAGGCACCTGAATCGAGCGGGCTTGCTGTTTGGACCTCATGGTTTCGATGTAGCCGTATGGGACTGCTGAGGGAGTAAAACCGGTTGACCGGGTTGCCAGTATCCATAGCCAGGTCGGGCCCTGTCCTGAGGTTCTGTCAACACGATTTCTACACGTCGATTCCGGGCACGCCCTTCTGGGGTGGCATTGGGAGCGATTGGGCGCTGCGGACCAAACCCCCGAACAACAAGCCGTGCTTCTGCAACCCCATACTGGATAAGATAGTATGCTACTGACAACGCTCGGGCTGTGGAGAGATGCCAGTTAGACTCGTATCGCAGTGTCCGGATGGGAATGCTGTCTGTGTGCCCATCAACGCTGATAAGATAAGGCATGTATTGAAGTAGACGAGCCAGAGTGTCTAAAACTGGTAATGCCTGAGGCTGGAGCTCGGACTTTCCAGATTCGAAGAGAATGGCTTCGGCAAGGCGCACGACGGCACCTTCGGCCGCCCGCTCGATTGTGAGCACCCCGCTTTCGGTGTAAGGTTTGAACGAGCGCTCCATCTCTTGAACCCACTCATCCACACTTCGGTGTGCTGACCGAGGCAAAATGGGCTGAGGTATACCTTGCTCACCTGGCAACACATGTCTTCCCTGCGGCTCTGAGGACAGTGGAGCAGTGTTAGGGTTGAAGTGATAGATCAGAGCTTGGGCAACTTCGCGATACTTGCCTAAGTCTACCTGTGAGGTAGCGTAGAGGATAACAAACAAGCCCAGTAGGAGCGTTATCAGATCGGCGTACGTAATGATGTACCGTTCAGCACTGGCGTGCTGGTCCTCTGATATGGACGATCGCTGTCTCATGACGGTAGGGTATATCGGCACTTTGCTCGCGAAATGTAGTCGGCAACTGGGTTAGAGGATGGTGGTGAGGAAATGGCTTTTACGGAAGGTGCAGGAGTGGACAGACCTCCAC
>JANWXA010000195.1 GCA_025055465.1 Candidatus Kapaibacterium sp. | reverse complement strand
AGGACCACCTGCCCCAGCCATGTAAAGTGCGTTGCCGTGTCCACGACTGTCAACCCGGTCACACATACTGCGCTGACAGCCGTAAAGAGAGCATCCACAACATTGATGTGATCCACCGTCGCTGCAGGCAACAGTAGAAGTCCCACTCCCAGTAAACTCAGCAACAAGAAGCTGCCCCCAAGCAACGCCCCTGGATGTATCTCCATACGTCCTATGATAGCATGGTAGCGAACGACCCGCACCAGGAGTGCTCCAAGAACCAGACTCTGCGTCACCGCCAGATACACCAACACAACATACTCCAGAGCCATCCCTGGAAGAATCACCCGCATCCCGCGCTGGATGTACTCCTGCAGCACAAGAGAGACTCCAGCAAGGCATACCAGGGCTAACTCAAGCCACCGCCGCCGAAGGTATCGCCACGGGCTGAAGACAAGCCCCACACGCAGCAGCTCTTGACCAATAAAGAGCAGCAGTAACCCTGCGGTGGCCGCCCTTACCCAGCTACCGGTCACAGAGAAGCCTATTTCCGCAACAAGGAGCGCCCCAGCCCCAAGTCCACACAAAAAGAGCACCCCGTTCAGCCCCCGCCAAACCCACTGCACCTTCTCTGAACGCAGAAGCTCCCCCATCTTCGCGTACCAACTACACGCCTACCACCGTGTTCACTTTATTGTAAATTTGTGTCGTGCTCTGCCAATATGCATACAAAATTATGCAGCAATTCTGCTGCCTTTTCCTCCTGGGCTGCCTCTTCTGGGCATGTCGGCAAGAGCCCGTCCATCAGGCTGTTCCCACCGCCCGTCCTCCCCATCTTGCTGCTCAGCTCCCGCCTGCATACGATACCCTCCCGCGCCTCACCGAGGCTGCCTTCACTATTGGTGACAGCACGTTCGTCATACTGCCCATTCTCCTGGACTCTTCCGATACGAACGCCTGGCTTGACTGTGTAGTAGATTCCATAGTCATTTTGGTGAGCACCCCCATCGATACTTTCTACAGGCCGTTTGCTACCCTCCGAAACCTCTCGGGCTATTGTCTCGAACGTCCCAACGAGGAAAGCCCCGTGATCCAGATAGAGCCCATCGCCGGAGGGCAACAGCACGTTTTGCTGATCTACACCTGGGCAGGAGGCAACAGCAATCACAGCTTTGGCGTATCTGTTTGGACATTCCCCGAACTGCGTCGGTTGACAGAAGTTACAGGCATGCCCCGTACGGTGCGTCTTTCCCATGATAGCCTTTTAGTACTTGTTGCTTTCGATTCCTTTTTGCCTCAGGAATCCGAAGACGTACCGCATGCGCTCTGGGCATCCGTTGCAACTTTTTTTCTGCCCCTCGACCCGACCGTCACACAAGAACAACGCCAGCAGCTTTGGCTGTCCTTTCTGGAACAGGAGCGCCAGCGCGCTCTCCGTGCCTATGACTCTACTCTCCGGCACTTCGACCCAGGATGGGACGAAGGTAAGATCGTTTGGCACGCTATCACCTATATTCTCTACTCACGCCGCCTCGGCAAGACCAAAGAAGCACAAGACTTCCTTCGCCGGGAGCTACCACGGTTACAGCGCACTGGCATAGAGCCCAGCTCAATACTCTATATCCGCTCGGCGCTTCGAGCACGATAGGCTCCCTACTCCGCTCCGACAGTGTATTTTTGCATGCTCCTATGTACTTTTTGTAGTTTACTTCTCACTGCGGTCCATGCAGCCTGTAATTCCACAAGAGCTTGTGGAGCAACTTCAGGCCATTTGTGCTGTTCGCGGCTGTTACCTGCTGGAAGCCCGTCTGATAGGCCTACCTGGCCGACGGCGCCTGGTGCTGTTTATCGACAATGAAAACGGGGTCTCTCATCGAGAGTGTGCCGCCATCTCCGATGCAGTCCTGGCAGCATTTGCAGGGGAGCCTTTCGCTGAAGAATTCCAGTTTCTGGAAGTCTCCTCGCCCGGAGCGGAGCGTCCGCTGAGCTTCCCATGGCAGTTTCGCAGGCATATCGGACGCGACCTACGCTGTCAACTGAAAGACCACTCCGTTATTGAAGGCACACTCTGCGAGGTTACACCGGAAGGTATCCGGTTGCAGCAGCACCAGACCCAACACTGGGTCCCTTTTTCTGAACTCCAAACCGCCTCCGTAGTCCTGCAGTGGTAGTTGTACAAGCACCCCCAAACTATGCCTCGGCGCAGAAAGCATCACGAACCCGATAAGCAACAGATCATCGCGGCCTTTACCGAGATGGCGCGCCAGAAGCGTGTAGACCGCGACCTCCTGCAAAGTATCTTAGAAGAAACATTCCGCTACATGGTGCAAAAGAAGTACGGGCCCACCGCCCAGCCTGAAATCGTGCTCAACATGGATAAAGGGGACATTGAGATTTACTTGGTCCGGACCGTGGTAGAAACAGTCCAAGACCCTGGCACAGAGATTTCGCTACAAGAGCTCCACGAGCGCGGCGAAGTGGAATACGGTATCGGAGACGAGTATGTCGAAGAGATCCAACTGACGGAGCTGGGGGAAGAATTCGGGCGGCGCATTATTGCGTTAGGGATGCAGCGGCTCACACAGCGTATTCGGGAAGTCGAGCGAGAGAACATTTATACCCAATACGGTGCCCGTATCGGTGAGATTATCCTGGGCGAAATCTATCAAGTTCGCCGGGGAGATGTGCTTGTACTACACGACAAAGTGGAAATGCGCCTGCCACGCGAGGAACAGATCCCAGGCGAGCGGTACCGCAAAGGTGCCGCCATCCGGGCACTCATCAAAGAGGTCCGTCCTAGTGGCGGCCCGGGCGGCATTCCGGACATCATCCTCTCGCGTGCCGATGACCGGTTCCTGAAACAGCTATTTGAGCTGGAAATTCCGGAAGTATATGACGGCGTTGTAGAAATTAAGGCCATTGCCCGAGAACCTGGTGAACGGGCAAAGGTCGCTGTGTACTCCCATGATGACCGAGTCGACCCTGTCGGCGCCTGCGTCGGCATGAAAGGCATCCGCATCCACTCCATAGTGCGGGAACTCAACAATGAAAACATCGACGTCATTGAACATTCGGATCAGCCCGAGATCTTTATCGCCCGTGCCCTTCAGCCGGCTCGTGTTCTGAACGTGACAGTCCATCCCGAAACGCGCAGCGCTGTCGTCGTTGTGCCCAACACACAGGTCGCCTTGGCAGTAGGACGCAACGGGCACAACGTGCGTCTTGCCAGCAAACTGACCGGATATGCCATCACGTTAGTCAAGGAAGCCCCCGAGGATATCGAGCTCTTCGAGTTTCGGGAAGAGCTTGGACGCGAACTGTACGAACGCCTCATTGAGGCAGGTATAGACACAGCCCGC
>JANWXA010000194.1 GCA_025055465.1 Candidatus Kapaibacterium sp. | reverse complement strand
TTCCAAGGCAGCCAGCTCTTCCCGCTCGGCAAAAGCACCCAGCAGGGTTGCATACCATTGGTCATATGCCGCTGCCAACTCTTCTAGTTCGAAGGGGTTGAAAGTACCAATCATGCACGGTGTAATCAATTAGTGACGACAACCGGTATTGCAGTGCGTTGCCCGTCAACGGTGACGATAACGGAGTAGAGCCCTGCTGGTAGCCCAGCAAGGCTGATCTGAAGGGGGTTCGCTCCAGCTATTCCATGCCATTGCCACAACTGCTGGCCGATGGGCGTGTAAAGCTCCACAGTAGCGGCGCCTGCCCTTTCTGGGATTGTGAGGTACAGCATGTCGCGCGCTGGCTGGGGAGCAACTCGGATGGCGGCCGTCGTAATTGGCCAGGGAACGGTGACGCCAAGACCAATATCGTCGTTTTTGCGCGGCACCAATTTGTAATTACCGAAGCTATAGAAGAGCACCCCGCGCAAATAGTCTAAGCGCTGTCCCCGATGGAGGACTCTTTTTCCATCAGTGCCGCGGGTGCCGTAGTTGGTCGCTCCATCATCGGTCTCTACACGCATCCGTGCCCTTGCTTCCGCTGGGGTGTCGAAAAGGTCAGCATCAACGACGAAAAATTCGCCGAAGTTGGACGGTGAATCAGCATTGGAATCCGTGACCACGACGTTGCGGAGCTCCAGGAGCATACTTTCCCATCCTTCTGGCGGCAGCTCGCCTTGGCGTCTGCCGGCAATGTCGCGTGTACGAACAAGAAGCGGTGGCAGCGTATTCCCACTGGAAATAAAGCCCCCGTCCCCATCCTGGTCCACTAATGCTAAGGAAGTCAGAGCCGTTACCTGGCGATCCTGTGCCCGAGCACCAAGTTCTGCGACGACCCCAGAGACACGTATTTTATCGCCACGACGAAAACTGCGAATGGGATCGGTCGTTGCCACCGTATGCAGCCAGATTCCAGAAAGGGCGGTTGTATCATCCTGCAGATATATCCGGGGGGCAGCATTGTTCGGTATGTCTGAAGTGTCGGCCGTAATGGTACCCTCTACTACGACGCGAAAGCCTACATAGCCGGAAGAACCATCTGGGTTGAGAGTATGGCGAATGTCAGCAATGCGTGCACGACGATCCAGAACTTTGTAGAAGTAGGCTCCCGATACGGGCATGCGCACTTTGGTTCTTGCGGTATCGGCAGCCTCTATCCAGAAACGCACCAAGGTCTCCGCGGGCTGTGGCGGTATAGTCGCCGTAAAGAGGGTGTCTCCCCTGCGAACAGCCTCTATAGCCAGCGTGTCTGTGGCCGTGATGGCCAGCAGCCGGACGTACGCCAGGGGAAAATCCCCCCGCCGAACTCCTATGGTGATGGATACAGGCTCGGTCGAACGCGGAAAGGGACGGGATAGGTCGCGTTGAACAGAAGTGATGACGGGCGGAACCGTGCCCAGTTCTACGTCTTCGGGGTAGACAGGCGTTATCATAAATGACTGAGGTTGTCCCGCAACCGTACTGGCAGTGATGTACCCGCGGATGCGCCGGATCCTTTGTCCGACTGGATACGGCGAAAAATCGCGAAGGCGATGAGCCCGCGTGGTGAAGTAGCCTGACTGGTCACGCAAGTACATCTGATTCCCAGCATCATCCGAGATGACGATCACAGGCTGATTGGCAACAACGGTTACATCCTGCAGTTCGACGAGCATTCCCACGTAGCGTGAACCGTGCTCGATATTGGGTACAGAGCCACCAACGGGACCTGTGTAAAAGTCAGTAATCCGTACGGGAAGGGGCTCGGGAATAGGGAGTCCGTAGTCCAAGAATTCCACTGGACGCACCTGTGCTCCTGTGATGACTTCAGCCTGCGTGGGCCCCAGGCGGTTCCGTACAGGGTCAGCTGAGCTGGGGAAATTGGTAATCCGCACTAATACCTCTATGTAATCCCCAGGTCGGATACGGTCAAAGTAGGTCGTCAGCACGGTCGTATCTGCTTGCAGAACGTTGATGCCAGCGTAGGCTCTCAGGCTGGGGTTAGAATCGCGCAGGAATGTGACCCAGCGGGCTCCCGCCCACATTAGGGGACGTCGGTCGGAGATAGGGTCCAAGACTGGGGGTATAGTCACAATCCCTATCAGAAGGACAGTGTCACCAAGGTGAGGCGACAGTAGAGATCCCACGGCGACCGAATCCGAGGGTAGGGTCATGACCTCGTGGACGTGCACACGGCGATACTCCCCTTGGAGCACGGTTATCACGAGGAATAGCATGGAGACGACGCGTCTTAGAAATGCCATGTACCTCCCCTCACTGCTTGGTTGTACTTATTTCACCAAAAGCAAATACCCTACACGCACCTCCGAGCTATCGGCGTCCTCGGCAACGATGACGTAGAGACCCGGTGCCAGCAGTTGACCAGTGGAGCTCAGAAGATCCCATGCATGGAAGCCGCCCGAAGTGTGCAACTGTCTACCGGCGGCACCTGCTTGCTCGAACCAGCCAATCTGTGTTCCCTCACTACTGCCGCGTTCATGCCAGAAGGTTGCGATTTCCTCGCCCGCAGCGTTCCAGATGCGGAGCCGGCACTTGGGCGGGAGATTGTAGATGTAAAGCTTTCGAGCACGCTCGGAAGAAGCTCGTTCCCATGCTGCTGCGATGCGGTAAGGATTGGGAAACAGGCCAAGCCGCACGGCACTGTCGGCACGGACCGGCTGGCGTCCAGGGATGAACAACACTTCTGTTGGCAGGGTGCTGGACTCCAGTGATGGTATCCCATTCAGCTCATCAGGAGAGCTCCAAGCCGTCAATGCTGCCCGGTAGAGCCACCCATCTACCATGTTGTCAAGCCGGTAGGTATAAGTGTACCCTGTTGTGTCGCCAGGGAAAACAAGGCGCTGGGCAGTTCCAGTAGTATCCCGAATTCGGATGCTTTCAAAGCCGTTGTCATAACCAACACCGTTTGCGGGAAGATCCCATTGGCGGAGCAACTGCAATGTATCCAGCACTGCCAGAGAGGGTCCAGCAATCCAGAGGCGATAGCCCTCGAAGTGGCGCCGGTTAGTGAAGATATCGCGCGAGGCTTCAGAATTATCGCTCCAATAAAGCGTTGCCGTTCCGCTCCCAACGACGAGTCGTAAGCGTGGTGGCTCTGGCGGGGCTGGCAATAGGAATCGCACAATGGTTCCGTTGCCACGGAGATCGGGTTCGTCGGGGTCCAGGCGCCCATTTCCGTTGAGATCACTGCCGTTATATGCCCGCTGGGCCCACCGGGCATAGCGTAGGAGATGGACCCGGCTGGCATCAGTATCTGCCATAGGTTCACCGGGCTTCTTCGCGCAGATCACTGCAAACGCTACTCGGATAGA
>JANWXA010000193.1 GCA_025055465.1 Candidatus Kapaibacterium sp. | reverse complement strand
ACTATGCTACGGGGGTTGTGGCGCGAGATAACGGTGAAGTATGGGTAACTGGCCTCACTCGGTCGGCAGACTTCCCGGTTCCTGGGACCCCATACCAGCAGCGACTGTCTGGCGGAGCGGACGTCTTTCTTTGCCGCTTCACGAGCTCTGGTTTGGGAACTTCGGCGTTGATGTACTCTACCTTTCTCGGTGGAGCAGGCGACGAGGAGCCCCGCGTCGTGCTGGAGTACAACAATGCTCCGATTGTGATTGGGTGGACGCGCTCGGGGAATTTCCCCGTCACTCCTGATGCCGACGGACGGAGTCTTGCTGGTGGACAGGACATCTTTGTTACAGTCTTTCCCGATTTGATGCCTTTGCAGCTTAGCTACAGTGGTTTTATTGGTACTTTACGGGATGAACGTCCCTTAGGGGCTACGGTGGATCTGCGTGGGGATTTCTACATTGCCGGGGAGACCAATTCTGGGAGTTTATGTCAGGTCGTTGAAGGCTTCCAGAATACTTACGGTGGTGGAGGTACAGATGCTTTTGTGCTCAAATACGTCCGGGTAACGCTGATGCTTCTTTCGCCGCGCGGCGGCGAACGTTTCTGTGCAGGCTCTGTACTTAACGTTTCCTGGTTGTCTTCAGGAACGAGTCCGGTGGATACTTTCCGCGTTGAGCTCAGTCTTGATCGGCAGCAGTGGACTGCTATTGGTGTGGTTACGGGCACCAGCTATATGTGGACTATTCCTGCTCAGCAGGCGGCGGGGCGCTATTGGCTGCGGATTGTCCACGTTGCCACAGGGCTTTCCGATGTTAGCGATTCTGTCTTTACTATTGCTCAATCTCCCAGTATAACCCAGCAACCGCCAGACAGTGTGCGAACTTGTGTTGGGGATACTCTGGTGTTGCAGGTTTCCGCCGTCGGCGATTCGCTTAGCTATCAGTGGTACAAAGGCTCTTCCCCAATCCCTGGCGCTCAGCAACCTGTCTTGCGTCTTCCCGTCACTTCCTTGGCGCAGGCTGGGCAGTACAGTGTCCGTGTCCGCGGTGTATGTCCGCCAGAGCTAACCAGCAGGGTGTCCCAGGTGTCGGTTGACGAACGCCCGCGGATTGCTCAACACCCGCAGGATGTTGTGGCTGAACCCGGTCGACAGGCGTGCTTTACAGTCGCTGCAGTTGGTGGAACAGCTCGTCGATACCAGTGGCTCAAAGATGGGGTTGCGATACCTGGAGCAGGTGATACGGTATACTGTATTCCTTCCATCTCTGCTGCTGATTCGGGGCTGTACCAGTGTGTGGTTTGGAATCGGTGTGGGAGTGATACCAGCATTGCTGCGCGCCTTCAGGTAACCGTTCGTGTTGAAGGGGGCGAGATGGCGGACAGCGGCCTGCAGCTTCTGTGGCTGCCTTCATCCCTGGCTCCACAGAGCCTCCGGATTGTACTGTCTGGATCGACACCCGTTGGCGCCTATCTCTATTCTATGTTGGGGCAGCCCGTTGCGAAGGGGATAGTGGAGCTTTCTGTAGCGGCTCTGCCCAGCGGAGTTTACTGGCTCGTTGTGGAGGGCAGGGAACGGCGCTGGACTCGGGCGATTCTGCTGGTTCGTTAGCGCTTCCAGATATCCCTGCCAGAGAACGGCTCGGGCAGTAGTTGATCCAGCCACCATAATGCTGGATGACGGTGGTGAATGCCTTCGGATACTACCAAGAGCTGAGGTGAGAAGTCGTGCAGTAATTGCCGGCATCCTCCGCAGGGAGAGATAGGGTGTTCTGTCTCGGCCACCAGGGACAACAGTACAAACTCTTTCCGTCCGTTTACCACGGCGTGTCCCAGGGCTACGCGCTCGGCGCAGAGGGTTAAGCCATAGCTACTGCACTCTACATTGCAGCCGGCCCATATAGTACCGTCGGCGGCTAAGAGTGCAGCGCCGACGGGAAAATGTGAGTACGGGGCCCACGCATGCTGGAGTGCACCGACAGCGGCTTGACGTGTCCGCTCAAGCTGGGCAACGAAAGAGTCGAAAAGGTCCCGACAGGAACTGCACCACTGGTAGGCTTCGTTCTGGGAGTTAGAATCTGCCTGGGGTGCATGCAGAAAGTAATATGCAACTGCTGCAGCTTGCCACGACCGTTGGCGGAGCCGTTCCCGGAGCATTTATACCGTTGAGTCGCTTTCGACGGGCTCAGCCTGTCGCTGCCACGCAACGTTGAGTGACCGAGCGGCAAGGGCGTCGTTGAGCCGCCGCACAGGTGTGTTGTGAGGAGCTGAGCGTAGTATCTCTGGGGTGGTTTCGGCTTCTCGGGCAATCATGAGTAGGGCGTCAGCAAAGGCGTCCAACGTATGCTTGGTTTCGGTTTCCGTGGGCTCAATCAACATGGCTTCGGGGGCAATTAAGGGAAAGTAGACAGTTGGGGCGTGAAAGCCGTAGTCCAACAGGCGTTTAGCTATATCCATTGTGCGTACACCGAAGCGCTTGAAGCTCGCAGCAGAAACAACGAATTCATGCATGGGTGTCTCCGGATATAACTGTTGGTAAACGTGGCGAACGCGGCTCAATAGATAGTTGGCGTTCACGATGGCGTCGCGGCTAACTTGTTGTAGCCCTTTTGCTCCCAACATTCGGATATACGCGTAGGCGCGGACGAACATCCCCACATTCCCGAAGAAACTGTGGACTCGTCCGATAGTTTTTGGCGCGTTCCACTCCAGTCTGTACTGTCCATCACGGAAGAAGATTCGGGGAATGGGCAAATACGGGACTAAGCGCTCGCTGACGCACACGGGACCGGCTCCTGGACCGCCACCCCCGTGGGGTGTAGAGAAGGTTTTGTGGAGATTGATATGGAGGCAGTCTACACCCATGTCTCCTGGACGGACGAGCCCAACAAGGGCGTTGAGATTTGCTCCGTCCATATAAAAGAGGGCGCCAGCTTCATGAACGAGGCGTTCGATAGAGAGTACTTCCCGCTCAAAGATGCCCAGCGTGTTGGGATTAGTCAGCATCAGGGCAGCAACATCGTCGTCCAGATGAGCTTCCAGGTCCGCCACATCTATCCGCCCGGCAGCATTGGAACGGATAGTAACGACTTCGAATCCTGCTATGGCTGCTGAGGCTGGGTTAGTGCCATGTGCCGAATCGGGGATCAGAATTTTTCGGCGCTGGGCCTCGCCGCGGTCATGGTGGTAGGCACGAATCATCAAGACGCCGGTCAGCTCCCCTTGGGCACCAGCAGCGGGTTGTAGGGAAACGCCAGAGAGACCTGTGATAGTCTTGAGCACCTCTTCCAGTTCATGCATGAGTTGCAGTATGCCCTGCACGGTTTCCTCCGGCTGGAGCGGATGAACGTGCTGAAAGCCGTCAAACGCCGCAATTCGTTCATTGAGCTT
>JANWXA010000192.1 GCA_025055465.1 Candidatus Kapaibacterium sp. | reverse complement strand
TGCCCCGTTCTATGGGCACTGGCACAATCTCTTCAGCAAAGATGCAGGCCTCTTGAGCGGCAACGGCACGCCGGTGGGACTGCAGGGCGTAGAGGTCCTGCTCTTCGCGGCTGATGTGGTAGCGCTCGGCCAGATTCTCCGCCGTCTCGCCCATCGACTCCAGCGGGAACATCCGCTCCATGCGCGGGTTAGGGAAGCGCCAGCCGAGAGCAGTATCGTAGGCAATGAGATTCCCGTACTGGGCTCTGCCCGAGACGTTCTTCGCTAACACGTATGGCGCGCGGGACATAGACTCCACTCCCCCGGCAATAACGAGCTCTGCTTCCCCGAGCCAAATCGCACGCAGGCCTTGGATAACCGCCTCCAGCCCGGAGGCGCAGAGCCGGTTGACCGTTACGCCTGGCACCGTATGGGGGAGACCTGCCAGGAGGAGGGCCATGCGGGCTACGTTGCGGTTGTCTTCGCCCGCCTGATTGGCGCAGCCGAGGATGACATCATCAACTGCATCGGGCGGGACCCCTGTGCGGCGCATCAGTTCAGCAATCACCAGAGCTGCCATATCGTCAGGGCGCACACTGCTGAGTGCCCCGCCGTACTTGCCGATAGGGGTACGCACGTAGTCAACGATGAAAGCGTCACGCATCTCTGCCTCCGGAGGTCAGGCTTGCAAGAAGCTGCAGCCGCTCCCGCAGCCTGCTGAGCGACTGCGAGAAGCTCTGTTCCTTTTCACGCTCCCGTTCGATGATGTGCTGAGGCGCTCGCTGGAGGAAGGCCTCGTTGCGGAGCTTAGCCTGGTTCTCCTCCAGCAAGCGCTCTAGACGGGCTATCTCTCGGTAGAGACGCTCTAATTCTGCAAGGAGATCGTAGTCGGCGCTGATGGGCAGCAAGACTTCCGTCCCGCGTACAACACCGCTGAGCGCCTTGCCTGCGGTGGCATGGTCGGCTCCCACCTGAGCTTGGCAGGGTACCAGAGCATCCAGTAGCCAGAAGTGCTCCCGGATGACTGCCGAGGTTCCGTCATCAGCGGGACGAATGAAGAGCGCTGGACGCTCCTGCGGTGGTAGGCTCAAGATGGCCCGCAGCCGCCGTGACTCCTCGACAAGTGCCTGGAGGAGCGAGAAGGCTTCCTCGGTCTCGGCCGAGTACCACTCCTGTGGCGCCGATGCAGCCGCCGCGGTGCAGAGGAACTCACCCTCTGCGCGCTCCCAGAGGAGATGCCAGAGCTCCTCTGTGACGAAGGGCATAACTGGGTGCAGCAGCCGGAGGATACCGTCGTAGAGGTCTAGCGCAAAACGGCATCGGCGCGCTGCCTCTTGCGGTGTTGAACGCTGGAGTAATACCTTGAGGGCTTCTAAGTACCAGTCGCAGAAGTCGCTCCAGACGAAGTCGTACAGCAAGCGGGCATATTCGTGGACGCGGTACTCCCGGAGTGCTGACTCAGTTGCCTGTACCGTTGCGGCGAATCGGGAGCGAATCCAGCGCTCTGGGAGTGCGAGCTCGGATTCCGGTAGCGGGACGTCCGAGAGCCCATACTGCTGGCGCTTGAGCCATAGGACAGCTTGTTGGCGAAGTTCCGCCCAATCTCCATCGAAGGGATATCCTGGGCGCGCTCATCAATCTTCATGCGCACATCCTGTCCCAGTGGGGCAAGGTAGATCATCGTGAACCGTACCGCATCGGCGCCGTACTTGGCGATGATCGGCAGCGGGTCAGGAGAGTTCCCGAGCGATTTGGAGAGCTTGCGCCCGTAGCTGTCCCGGATGACGCTCGTGAAGTAGACGTCGCGGAAGGGGACGGTGCCGCGGAACTTCAACGTCGCCATGATCATCCGGGCAACCCAGAAGAAGATAATCTCCGGCGCCGTGACCAGCAGGTTGGTAGGCAGGAAGACCTTCAGGTCGGAGGTCTCCTCGGTCTTCCCGTCAGCGAGCCAGCGCATCGTAGTCAGGGGCCAGAGCCACGAAGAGAACCAGGTATCCAGGACGTCGGAATCCTGCTCAAGGGGGACGTCTGGGGGAAGTCCCAGTCGCTGGCGGGCCTCCTCAGGGGAACGGGCAGCCGTGTAGCGGCCATCTGGAGCGTAGTACACGGGGATTCGATGCCCCCACCAGAGCTGGCGCGAGATACACCAGTCCCGCACGTTCCGCATCCAATGCTCATACGTCTTGACCCAATGCTCGGGATAGAATCGGATGCGCCCCTCCAGCACAACTTGTAGCGCCGGCTCTGCTAAGGGCTTCATCCGTACGAACCACTGGTCACTGATGTACGGCTCCACGGGTTCGCCACTCCGCTCGGAGAAGCCAACGTTGTGCGTGTAAGGTTCGCTGCGCTCCAGGAGACCCAGCTCCCGCAAGCGCTCCGCAACACGGCGGCGGGCCTCAAAGCGCTCTAGCCCTGCGAAAGGGCTGGCCAGCTCGTTGAGTACACCCTCTGGGGTTAGACACACCAACAGCGGGAGCCCATGGCGCTGTCCAATCTCAAAGTCCAGCGGGTCGTGGGCCGGGGTGACCTTTAGGGCGCCAGTCCCGAATGTCGGGTCTACAGCCTCGTCTACAATGACGGGCACAAGGCGATCGGTGAGCGGCACGCGCACGCGCCGTCCAACGTATGCCTTGTACCGTTCATCTTCTGGGTGAATCGCTACGGCAACGTCGGCGAAGATGGTCTCCGGACGCACAGTGGCTACAGGGATGGAGCCACTCCCGTCCTCCAGCTCGTAGCGGAGCACCAGGAGCTCTTCCGTCATGGGGCGGTAGATGACCTCCTCGTCCGAGAGCGCTGATTGCAGTCGCGGAGACCAATTGATGATGCGCTTCCCACGGTAGATGAGGTTCTCATCATAGAGCCGGATGAAGACCGCGCGGACGGCGTTGGAAGCACCCTCGTCCATGGTGAACAAGGTTCGGCTCCAATCGCAGGAAATCCCCAAAGCCCGCATCTGCTCCAGAATGATGCCGCCGTAGCGTTCCTTCCACTGCCAAACACGTTCGACGAAGCGCTCGCGCCCAAGCTGCTGCCGTGACAGACCTTCGGCTGATAGCTGCTGCTCTACCTTGACCTGTGTAGCAATCCCGGCATGGTCCAACCCCGGAAACCAGCAAACCTCGTAGCCCAGCATCCGATGCCAGCGGATGTAGATGTCCTGCAGGGTGATGTTGAGCACGTGCCCGAAGTGGAGCATCCCAGTCACGTTTGGTGGCGGCATCAGGATGCTGTAGGGGGGGCGTCCAGAGCCTGGCTCTGCCTGGAAGAGGTTGTGGCGGAACCACTCTGCATACCAATACTGCTCTGCCTGGGTCGGCGTATATGCTGCGGGGAAGTGCTCTACGCTCATACTACCAAATGCAGGGCTGGACCGGCCTACGTTGCGCCCTGCAAACTTACA
>JANWXA010000191.1 GCA_025055465.1 Candidatus Kapaibacterium sp. | reverse complement strand
TCTGTAATTTTTTCTTTTAATTTTGTGGGCTTAGCGCGGGGTGCGCTTTGGGGTGCAGATGGGGAGGGGGGGTGGGCGTACGTATGTGCTGGCTTTTTGTTAAATTGCAGCTAACGACTGTGAATTGATAAACGTAAGTCCCATAGATGTACGGAGGGTCGTGATGTGGCGTGAGTTCCTTTGGCGTTTCGTGCTTGTGGCTGTTGTGTGCGGTCTCGTGGGACCGGAAGCATTTGCTCGGCGTAGTGGCATGCGCTCTGCGACGGTATATTCATATCCGGGGCCTTTTACTGTTGCAGGGGCAAATCCAGTTACGCAGCCTGCAGTCTCCACAGGTTACTATTTGGTGGACACTCAGGGGCCGGAGCCAGAACTCTGGAAACCGCAGCCGGCACGGGACTTTGTCGGATTAGACCAGAACCCACAGTACTGGCGGAAAATTGTCTCCGGTCCGAACCAGTTTCCGCTCACTTACTGGGAGGGGCATCCAGAAGGGAGGCCCTACTTCCGGAATCCCAGTCAGATGACCGACTCGACGGATAATGCATTTGCCGGCCCGATCCCGATCGGCTTCCCCTTCTACTTCAATGGGGTGCGGTATGATAGTTTTTACGTCTCCACGAACGGTATCATAGTGTTCTCCAATCGCCGCTATATCTACGATGAAGGCGGTACCCGGATTGCTGTCGACCCGAATAGTGACGACCAGTTCGTTCGGGGGACTGCGGACATGTCCATCCCCGATGACTGGGGCTATCAGTTTGTAGCTTTGGGGGTTGCCTCGGGGACTGGAACAGCAACTCAGGGGATTCGGAGTCCCAGCAATGCGCGTCTGAACACCGCTACCATAAGCGGAATGAACCAGTATACCCCTCTCTTGGCCCCGCTTTGGGACGACCTCCAGCTATCGGTGTGGAATCCTAATCAGCAAGCGGTGGATGACTTCGGACAGGCCTGGTACTATCGCGACCCCAGTGGGAACAAGTTGGTTATCTATCTTATCAACCTGACGCCGCGCGGGGCGAAGATTACCCCCTATGGCACCGTGAGCTTTCCTGCGGACGTGCGTCCGGGCGTCCCGAATACACCCTTCGTTTCGTGTGATCTGCAGATTGTTATCAACCGACTGGATAGCTCGATTACCTACATCTACCCGCGCTTTTCTGGGGTTGTGACGGTTAATAACTGGCCTGTACCGGCAGAGGTTCTCTTCCTGTACAACGTTACTGTCGGCTTACGAGGATATGCTCGGCATATCAACTTCGACTCTAAAACAGGAGCTGCTGGGGCGTTGACGCCGTACTTACAGTTCACGGAGTTCTCCTTTGAAGGGAACCCCCCGACGATTTTTGCTTTGGGTCCAACACGGAGCGTATTCTACAACTTCTTCGCCATCAAGTGGAAGCAGTGGAAGAACGTCGGGCGGGTATGGAGCGTGCAGTATAAAGTGCGCCGGCGCGGTCCTGGAAGAACGATGGACTTCGATTCCACGATCGCTAGCCCCAACAACTTTGAGCTGTTAGCGGGCGACCAGGTATTGGGCGCTATTCAGCCAGTGGGGATTTTCCAGAACCTGACAAACCATATCCAGGGCCCGACGGGGTCGCCGACCGGGGTTAACTACCAGCGGCAGGATGTGCAGTTCCGTGTACGCTTCCAGATTTTCAACCAGGCAACGGGAGAGATAGTGTATAGCCGTTCTCTGGCGATCACGCATGAGGCGCTCTCCGACCCGAACTCCGGTATCAAACTCTGTGATGTCAGTGGGAATACGATCGCGTATCCGGCAACGGCGAATGGTATTCCCCCGTACAACTTCGTGCGGGTGGAATTCCCGCCCTTTGAGGCAAACGAGTTTATAGAACGTCACATCGGGCGGCTGCGGTCTGTAGTGATTCTGGACCCAGTCACACCAGATGGACAAGGGATGGGTGACCGATGGCCCTTCGACGATACAACGGCCGTCAATCTTTTTGTTATTCGGCGTATAGCAGACTTCAACGACGACGTCCGGGAATTCCACGTGATTGATGGTGTGCCGATGCCGTCAGTCAAGAAGTGGGTGAACTTGGAGGGGGATGTCGTCTCTGGTGACGAGGTCTGTTATAATCCACCGCCACCGCGAGGCGAATATGGTGCGGCAAATAACCCGAACTTCACATTGAATTCGCCGGTGATCCGGCTCAATCGTGTCATGCTCACTGGAGACGACTGGCCCGGCCTGCCGAACGGTGACCAAATCATTAGTTTCCCTGTGGATTTGCGCGGGCGCATTGGGGCCGTTCTCTCTGTATCAGTCCAGCGGACTGGGAAACCGGCAGAGAATTGGTATGATCGCGGTTGGTCAGACAACCAGAACATCGGACCGGAGCCGCGCGTGGTGCTCAACGGGGTGGTGACCAGCACGTATGGTAACGCCCCCGATGAGCTCCGGATAGAATTTGCGCGTCCGAGTTGGGACGGGCTCAGCAACATTACGAATATTACAGCCTGGAATTTCCATCCGCGTCGGGGTGCATCTCCGGTAACGAACAACTCTGCCTTCACGCTCTTCGGTGCGGGCGGGTATAATCGGGGCTTCGACTCGCTTGACTATAACTGGCCTCTTACTCCGGCGGAAGGGCTCCGGGCAGATCTGTACGATGATGGCAAAGACTTTGAGTTTCGGAAGATTTTCATCCCAATTCCCGACACGATTATCCGCTGGCCGAACGAGGGTGCGAAGAACTTCCGCTTCCGCCTGTGGGTTCGGGCAAAGCGGGATATGAGCACGCCCCCACCACCGGATGATGATGAGGACAACTACTACGTGGACAACGTCCGGATCCTCTTCCCGACGGAGGTGACAGACTTAGAGGTGGCGGCAGTGAAGGTGAACATTCCGTACACCATGCTGCCTGCCAGCCAGGCCACGCGAATCCCCATCAGTGTCAAGGTGTCCAACAATACTGGGTTGGCGGCCGGTGGTTTCTATATAGGGCTCGTTATTCGGCGGGAAGGAGATCCGCAGGTGATCCATGCGATGTCGAAGTATGTGCCGCTCTTGGGTGGTAACAGAGAAGTGGAAATTCCCTTCCCCGATTGGGATGCCCGGAACAAGGGGACGGGGCCCGGGCGGTATGTTATCTCGGCACGCTTGTTCATCCCCGGCGGGGACTTGGAGCCACTAAATGACGAGAACTACACGATCTTCGACCTCAAGTTTGGCGATTCCTTTGCGTACGAGGTGGAACCTGAGAATCTGGGCTCCAGCAAAAACAATGTTCCGGACCAGCAATTTTCTGGTATACCGGGGCGTGGCTTGAATCTATTCTGCTACCCGCAGGGTCCCACGGACAATGCGACGACGCGGTATGGTCCTGCCGGCGGTGATGGTTCTGGGCAGTTAGCGATGCGTTTCCGATTGCGGGCACAGGATACTGTGTATGGATACA
>JANWXA010000190.1 GCA_025055465.1 Candidatus Kapaibacterium sp. | reverse complement strand
CTGGAAAGGCTCGGCCCGATAAGGTCTTGGGTAATGAGCGGTTTCCTGCTCCTATTGGTACTGAATCTCGCTGCTCGTACGCTGGATGACCGGCGCCGGGGTTATGAGTTCGAGCGGGTTACGGAGCGCGAATGCGCTGAGGTGCTCAATACCATTGCGGAGCCTGGCGCAACTGTACTGGTATATGAAGTGCAAATCCGCTGGTGGTTGAAACCGGAGCTGCGCGTTCTCAGCCTGGACGGTGTGATAGACGGGAAAGTGGCCCCGTACCTTGATAGTGGGGACCTTGCTGCCTTCTTGTGGCGGTACCGTCCGCAGTATTGGATAGCCAACGCAGCGATCTGGCAGCGTCCGGTTCTTCGGCGGAGCCTCCTGGCAGAGGTTGTCGCCCAAGATGAAAGCAGTGTGGAGCGTGCGGGCATTCGCTTTGTTCGGCAATATGTGTGGTCACCGGAGCGACTGCCGCGAGGATTTTACGGCTGTCTGGCCTTATATCGGCTGACCTATGGGGAGCAGCCATCGGCTTCCGCTACCGCCCGAACACAGTAGGGGAGCGTATTTTTGTTCTTCGTGTATAAAACCCCTCCAGGGCAGTAGCAATGCAACTCGGCGAGCAGAGCGAATATTTCGTGACAACGTTGGGACAGCGGGGCTATAGTGCTCAGTCCCTGCGGGCTTACCGTATAGCATTACGGCAGTTTCGGGAATATCTGCAGGAGGTCTGGGGAGAGGGACTATCGGTAGAGCAGTTAGAGCTGAGCCATCTACGACAGTTCTTAGGATGGCTGCACGATCGGGGGCTACATCGGCGTTCTATTCAGCTCAAGGTTGCAGCGGTAAAGGCATTCTTTCGCTTCGCTCAGCAGCAGGGATGGATCCGCAAAAACCCGGCCCGGTATCTTCCACTTCCCAGGGCTGAGAAGCCGCTGGTAAGCACGGTGCCGCAGCAGCGCCTGCAGGAAGTTTTAGACAACCTTCCGCGGCAGACGCCGCCTGAACGGCTTCGGGCTGCCGTGTTGGAGCTGCTCTATGGCTGTGGGATAAGGGTTGGCGAGCTGCTTGCCCTTCGTTTGAGCGACGTGCAGTGGGATCGTGGACTCTTGCGTGTACGTGGAAAAGGACAGCGGGACCGCTTCGTGCCCTTCAGTGGAAAGGCCGCCGAGGCGTTGCACCAGTACATGGAGATCCGTCATGCACTTTCTCCCCGAGGCGAATGGCTTTTCGTTGGACTCCGTGGCAGACAGCTTAGGCAAGCTACGGTGTACCGCTGGGTGCGGGCAACGCTGGGGAACTTGCCTGTAGGACATCAGCGGGGTCCCCACGTGCTCCGCCACACGTTTGCTACGCATCTACTCGAGCAGGGAGCAGATTTACAGGCAGTTAGCCAGTTGTTGGGGCATTCCTCATTAGCGACAACGCAGAAATACACGCATGTTTCCGTCGAACATCTCAAACGCGTTTACCGTCAGGCGCACCCGAAGGCGGAGGAGGAGCAGTGATTCGCCTTGCAGTCATTGGAGTTGGGCACATGGGGAATTTACATGTGCAGAAATGGCGGCAGCATTCAGAGGTGCAGCTCGTTGGCGTATACGACAGCGATCCCGAGCGGCTCCTGAGTTGCGCCGTTGACCATGGGGTTCGGGCATTTCCTACTATCGAAGAAGCTTTTGCTGCGGCAGATGCGGTTACCATAGCGACGCCGAGCCAGACGCATGCCGAGATTGCCCATCGTGCTCTGGAAGCTGGCTGCCACTGCCTGGTGGAGAAGCCGCTAGCGACCCGTGCATCCGATGCCCAACACCTGGTGGAGATCGCTCGCCGCAATGGGTTGGTGTTGATGTCGGGACACATTGAACGTTTCAATCCGGCGTTTGTCTGGCTTCAGCAGCAGGGAGTCCAGCCGCGCTTTGTAGAAGCTCACCGCTTGCATCCATTTCGCCCACGAGCGGTGGATGTCTCCGTTGTGTTGGATGTCATGATCCATGACATAGATCTCCTCTTGGTACTGCTCCGGTCCTCTGTGCAACGGTTGGAAGCACATGGGGTGGCGGTGTTGACCTCGATGCCGGATATCGCTAATGTCCGCCTGGTCTTTACCAATGGGTGCGTGGCAAATGTGACGGCATCTCGGATTTCAACGAAGTTCTTGCGCAAGATGCGTCTGTTCCAGCCTTCCAGTTATATTGCTCTGGATTTTGCCCACCACTCGGTCGAGCAGGTCTTGTTGCGTATTGGGTGTGGCGGATTATCTGAGGGCGAAGAGTGCCTGGCCCAGTGGATTGCCGAGGATCAGGTGCAGCGCTGTATTACACGTCGTTTCCTGGAATTGCCGTCGGCGGATTCTCTCTGGGAAGAGCAGCGGGCTTTTATACGGGCTATTTTGGAGGCTGCGCCACCGGAGGCGGAGATTGAACAGACGCTCGAGGCGTTGCGTGTCGTCGAGCGTGCTGAGCAGGAGCTGATGTCCTACAGTGCGGCGTAGCCATGCAAGGTGTAACATTAGGGGTGGTGTTGTGCCTTGCCTTGCTCTGTATTGGCTGCCGTGGGGAGCGGATGAATGAGATGAAGAAAGCACTGAAATGGGTGTTAGAGAGCACTGATACAACAGTGGTGTTGAGAGTGCGGGCGGGAGCACATCGAGTTGAAGAGCGCCAGTGGCTGCGTTCTATCAACCGCATCCGTGTATGGCTGCGAGAACCCGGAGGATCACTACTGGATGAGATAGACATAGTACCCGCCCTTAGCGGAATGGCAACACAGTCGGGTGAGCACGTCTCCCTCTTGCTGGAAGGGGAGGGAGTGCTTCGCCGCCCCCCATCCGGTGTTCCCGCTCGCCTGATTGCTGAGTATCGGATAGAAGTGCCCCCCCAGACCTTCCATGGGGCAGAGCAGCTACAGCGACACCATTTCACAGGGGCGCTCCTGTTAGTGCCTGATGTGGAAGTGAGGGACGGTGATATTGTCTTTTCTCTTCGTGTACGTCGGTTGCGTGTGGTAGAGGGAGAGTATTTTCCTACATCCGAACGCCTGCGTGTGGAGCTGTTTCAGGGAGTCAAACGTCTTTGGAGCTCGTCGGACGGCGTAGCCTTTTTGCAGGTTATCGGGGAGGTGGAGCCCACCGAAGCTGGGGCTGAGAACGTGTATGAATACAGATGGAACGGACAGCTACCGACGGGCAAACGGCTTTTGCCAGGAGTATACAGCGTCCGGCTCAGCTTGCCAACGCGTCCGCATGAATACAGCGTGACGGTGCCATTGCGCTGGCAGCAGTAAGATGACCGACGAACAGGCAATGCAGCGAGCTCTGGGCTTAGCGCTTCGAGGAACAGGAAAGGTAAGCCCGAATCCACGGGTAGGGTGTGTCATCATCAAGCAGGGACGGCTCATTGCTGAGGGATGGCATGCTGCCTATGGAGCTCCACATGCGGAGATTATGGCGCTGGA
>JANWXA010000018.1 GCA_025055465.1 Candidatus Kapaibacterium sp. | reverse complement strand
GGAGGAGGCACCGCCACTGGCCATGGCACAGCAATGTGCACAATACCTCACAGAATTCCTGTCCGATGATATCCCACAACCTGCAACCGTATTCGTCTTTGGGCAAGCCGTTAGCAGCGCACTGATAGCAAGTCTCCAGGAAAACCTTGCCCAATTCATGAAACAGCCGCCACTGTGCAGGCGGCTTAATCCTTTTCGAATGTGCCTACCGCCAAATGATAGACTCCAGCGAGAATACGCTATCCGAACAGCCCATCTTTTTTGGGGCTGCGTAGGTGTTTGTCTCCCAGTAGAAGCAGGACTTATCCACTTTTGATGCGCATCACCGGAGGAATATGGCGTAGCCGCCAACTTGCTCCTGCCGTTGCCACTCCCGTGCGCCCGACTATGGATCGCGTGCGGAAAGCTCTTTTCGACCGGTTGGAACACCTCACAACAGTGGAAGGCGCCGTTGTCGCCGACCTCTTCGCTGGCACGGGTGCCCTGGGTATCGAAGCACTCAGCCGTGGCGCTCTCTACTGCACGTTCATCGAGCGTAACCGTCGCCTCTGCAACGTCCTTCGCCAAACGCTCTGCAAACTCGAGGCTGAGCCGCACCGTTACCGAATCCTTGTAGACGACGTTTTTCGGGCACTGCTCCACTGGCGAGAGCTTATGCTTCCACAACCACAAATAATCTTAGCTGATCCCCCATACCACATGAGGATAGGCTCACGCCTCCTCCACACTATTGCACAAGCCGAATGGCCCCTACACGGCGCCTTCCTCTGCCTGGAACTCAGCCGTTGCGAAGTCATCAGCGAATACCCTGAGGGGTGGCAATTTCACAGCGAACGACTCTTTGGCGATACCCGTATCCAGTGGTGGCTCTGGCACGGAAGATCCAATGCGCCGCGCACTCTACCCGGGCACCTTTGACCCCATAACGAACGGACATGTGGATGTCATTGAGCGTGCGGCCCAGCTCTTTGACCATGTCATTGTGCTCATCGGGCAAAACCCTGCCAAGCAGCCGCTCTTCAGCGAAACGGAGCGCCGGCAGATGGTAGAGGAGTCAGTGTCGCATCTGCCGAATGTCAGTGTAGACGTGTACTACGGGCTCATTGTAGACTACGCTCGCCAATGCGGGGCCGTGGCGATCATTCGCGGACTACGAGCGATTTCGGACTTTGAGTATGAGCTGCAGATGGCACTCATCAACCGCCAACTGGCACCGAGCGTATGTACCGTCTTCATGGCCCCGAACGAGCGCTACATCTACGTCAA
Source organism: Candidatus Kapaibacterium sp. (assembly GCA_025055465.1). Classification (GTDB taxonomy): domain Bacteria; phylum Bacteroidota; class Ignavibacteria; order Kapaibacteriales; family HRBIN21; genus HRBIN21. The sequence continues at coordinate 14,830 of JANWXA010000018.1, read as the reverse complement.
CTCCAGCATTGTCCGGGAGTTGGTCCGCTTCGGGCACGTCCCAACGGATTTAGTCCCTGAGCCTGTGGCCCGTCGTCTGCAGCGTCTACACGCTCAACACCCTTAGGAGCCCTACCGGGCTTGCTGACACAATTCGGCCAGGACCTGCAGTGCCTGGAGTGGTGTCAGAGTGTTGGGGTCAATGCGTCGGAGCTGCTCCCGCAGTGGGTCGTCCATTAGGGTGAAGATGCTGAGCTGCACTGGCTGCGGAGCAGCGGTCACGTTGGACCGCAACGCCGATGCCGCCGAGCGGCCATGCTCTACTTCAAGGACGATCATGATCTCTTCAGCACGGCGAATGACCCACTCCGGAATCCCCGCCATTTGGGCAACGTGAACGCCGAAAGAGTGGTCCGTTCCGCCGGGAACAATCCGGTGTGTGAACACCAATTTCCCCTCTACTTCCCGGACTTCGGCATGGTAGGCCCGTATGCGGGGATACCGCTCTGCCAGGACGTTGAGCTCGTGGTAGTGCGTAGCGAACAGTGTTCGCGCCCGGATGAACTCGTGGATGTATTCGGCAATCGCCCACGCAATCGAGATGCCGTCAAAGGTCGCTGTCCCGCGACCGACCTCATCCAGTAAGATGAGGCTCCGACGGGTCGCATTGTGGAGAATCGCCGCCGATTCGTGCATCTCCACAAGGAAGGTGCTCTCACCGCCGGTGATGTTGTCGTGAGCCCCTACACGGGTGAAGATGCGATCCACAACCCCAATCCGGGCTCGCTGTGCGGGGACAAAGCTCCCGATTTGAGCCAGCAAGACAATCAGTCCAACCTGTCGGAGATAGCATGACTTGCCCGACATGTTCGGGCCAGTGACGACATGGAGCTGTTCCTGCTCAGTGTCCAGATAGGTGTCATTTGGCACGTACTGTTCGCCTGCCGGTAAGAGCCGCTCAACGACAGGATGTCGGCCGGCTCGGACGTCAATGACTTCGGAATCGTCCACTTCAGGTTCTGTGTAGCCATACTCCTGCGCCACCTCCGCCAGGCTCTGCAAACAGTCAAGGGTCGCCAGCGCTTTTGCAACGGCTTGCAACTGCTCAACGCTCTGGAGGACCTCTTGCCGTAGTCCTTCGAGGAGCTCCTGCTCAAGCGCGGCAATGCGCTGCTCGGCGTTGAGCAGCTTGAGCTCCATCTCTTTGAGCACGGGCGTCGTGTAGCGCTCAGCATTCGTCAGCGTCTGCTTCCGCTCGTAGTCGGGTGGAACTTTGGAGCGGTGTGCGTGTGTCACCTCGATGTAGTAGCCGAAGACGGCGTTGTATCCGACTTTGAGCGAAGGGATTCCTGTCCTCTGGCGTTCGCTCTCCTGGTATCGTGCAAGCCATTCCCTACTGGAACGGAGTAGCTGCTGCAGCTCGTCCAGTTCGGGTGAGAAACCAGGACGGAAGACGGCGCCACGACCAAACTCCGATGCTGGGGACTCTTGGAATGCCTCCCGCAGCCGCTGTCCCAGTGGAAGCACGGGTGCTACGAGCTCCTCCCAAGCAAACTCACCGAAAAGGCCCTCAGGCGGAAGCTGCCGAAGGAGTGTCGTGATTCGCTGGCATACCGCAATGCTCTGTCCTATCCAGAGATACTCCCGTGGGAGTGCTCGCCTCGTTGCAACCCGCGAGAGTAGACGCTCGATGTCGGCAAGCTGTGGCAGAAGCTGCCGGAGCTGTTGCCGCAGGGCTACATGCTCGTAAAGCGCTCGCACTGCTGCCAACCGCGGACGGATGGCCTCCGGACGGCACAGCGGGTGGTGGAGCCAAAACTTGAGGAGCCGTCCCCCCATGGGGGTAAGCGTCTTATCCAGCACCTGCCATAGACTCCCGTCGGTACGTCCCTCGGCAACCGTTGCCAAGAGCTCTAAGTTTCGGCGTGTCGCGGCATCCAGCTCCATGTACTCGGAGGCGGCGTAGTAGCGGATGCTCCGGAGGTGTATGGCCTGCTCCTGCTGTGTCTCCCGGATGTAGTGCAGCACCGCCCCCGCCGCTGCAAGCCCTTCTGAGAGATGCTCTACGCCGAACCCTTTCAGGCTCCCGACCCCAAAGTGGCGCTGCAGTAGCTGCCGTGCAAATCCCTCTTCCACGAGCCAGTCCTCCAGCCGGGTCAGGGTAGGCCGCCAGACGAGTTGCTGTTCCCACTCGCGAACCGTACCGTAGTCGCGCCGAGCAACCAGGATTTCCGCTGGCGCAAACCCTTCCAGCATCTCCACTGTGCCCTCGGCAGGGACTTCGGTGACGAAGAACTCACCTGTAGAGGCATCGGCAATCGCAATACCCACAGCCTGCCCAGGCCGCGACGGCAACGCCAGCGCGGCCACATAGCGGCTTTGCTTAGCCTCCAGCAGCTTGTCATAGAGTGCCACACCCGGGGTCACCACTTCTATCACCCCGCGCCGAACGATACCGCGAGCGAGCCTGGGGTCCTCCAACTGCTCGCAGACCGCCACTCGGTAACCTGCTCGCACAAGCCTCGGCAAGTAGGTGTCCAATTGGTGATGCGGGAAACCCGCCATAGGGACGTCTCCCGCAGCACCGTTGTTCCGGCGTGTCAACACGATCCCGCAGACCCGAGCAGTGATAGCGGCATCTTCCTCGAACGTCTCATAAAAGTCCCCTAGTCGGAAGAGCACGATCGTGTCCGGATACTGCTGCTTGATCTGCCGGTACTGCCGCATCAAGGGCGTTTCTGCCGGGCGTGACATGGTATAGCAGAAGTCGTTTCAGTATAGCCTTTACACAAAATTACACCCAAGGGCCCTGCTGCTGGCCACCGCAACCCTGCCCTGTCCCACTGGGTGCTGTACTGCCTATCTCAGTAGGCATCCGCAGAATCTGATTTTTATCAGGTGAAAGGCTGAATAGCCTCATTGACCTCCTCGAAGACTCCATCTAAGTTTGTACTTAGCCTGTAGTAGCAGTTCCACAACATAAGGTGATTGCCATGGCAGCGTGGCGTGTTTTCCGACCGGTTATGTGGTTGGTTCCTACAATTGCTGGTTTCTTTGTCTTGTTCCTTGGTGGCTGCCCAGGCCCGAGACAAGCAGTAGCTACCGACGACGCGGCTTCCCGAGTGTACGTTCCGCCAGGACAGTATGACGAGTTCTACGCCTTTATCTCGGGCGGCTTTAGCGGGCAGGTCACTGTATATGGCCTTCCCAGCGGCCGGCTCTTCAAGATTATTCCTGTCTTCTCGGTCCATCCGGAGAATGGATACGGGTACACACCAGAGACACAGCCACTGTTGATGACGTCTCACGGTTTCATCCCCTGGGATGACTCCCATCATCCAGAGCTATCGCAAACGGACGGGATCCCCGACGGGCGCTGGCTCTTTGTCAACGGCACTAATACACCCCGAGTTGCCCGGGTTGACTTACGCACGTTCGAGACTGTTGAAATCATAGAAACCCCTAACTCTGCCGGGAACCATGCTTCCCCCTTCGTCACCCAGAACACCGAATACGTAGTTGCAGCCACCCGTTTCAGCGTCCCCGTACCCCAGAAGGATGTTCCTATCGCCTCCTACCAGCAGAACTTCAAGGGGACACTCAGCTTCATCAAAGTAGACCCCAAGACAGGGCGAATGGAGTTGGCCTTCCAGATACTGGTGCCAGGCTACAACTATGACCTCTCTCATGCCGGCAAAGGCCCCTCGCACGGCTGGGCATTCTTCACTGCATACAATACTGAACGAGCCCACACCTTGCTGGAAGTCAACGCCTCTCAGCGTGACAAGGATTTCATCGCCGCTGTCAACTGGAAGAAAGCAGAAGAGTACATCGCTCAGGGCAAGTATCGCGAGATACCCACCGAGTACTACCACAATGTCTACGACGAGCGCAAGCACATGGCAACTTCGCGAGTATACACTAAGGTCAAAGTGCTCATCCCGTCGGAGTGCCCTGGTCTTATCTACTATCTCCCCACCCCCAAGTCCCCACATGGGGTAGATGTAGACCCATCAGGCGAGTATATCGTCGCCGGTGGCAAGCTGGCAACGGTAATACCTGTGCACTCTTTCTCCAAGATGCTCAAGGCAATCGAGAACCGGGAGTTTGATACCATCATTGACGGCATCCCTGTACTCAAATACGACGCCGTCTTAGCCGGAGAAGTCAAAAACCCCGGTTTGGGACCGTTGCATACGGAGTTTGACGGCAAGGGCTATGCTTACACATCTCATTTCGTTTCCTCCGAAGTTGTCAAGTGGAAGTTAGGAACATGGGAGATCGTGGACCGCATCCCGACCTATTACAGCCTTGGGCACATCATGATCCCCGGCGGGGACAGCCGCAAACCATGGGGCAAGTATCTGGTTGCCATGAACAAAATCACGAAGGACCGCTACCTGCCGACGGGTCCGGAGCTGGTACAATCAGCACAGCTCATCGACATCAGCGGCGACAAGATGAAACTGCTGCTCGACTTCCCGACGCTGGGTGAACCACATTACGCCCAAGGTATCGCAGCAGATATCCTCATGAAGAACTCGCTCAAAGTCTATCCATTGGAGGAGAACGAGCATCCCCATGCCATCAAGTCAGTAGAGCAGGCTCGTGTTGAACGCAAGGGCAACGAGGTCCATGTGTATATGGCGGCAGTTCGCTCCCACTTCCGTCCCGATAACATTGAAGGCCTCCAGGTCGGCGATAAGGTTTACTTCCACGTAACCAATCTGGAGCAGGATTGGGACCTTCCGCACGGTTTCACCATTATGGGGGCTACGACGGCAGAGATCCTTATCATGCCAGGCCAGACAAAGACCTTAGTCTGGGAGCCAAAGAAACCGGGCGTCTATCCCTTCTACTGCACAGACTTCTGCTCGGCATTGCACCAAGAGATGCAGGGATATGCACGAGTCTCGCCACGCGGCACCAATGTGCCGCTGTCCTATGGAACTGGGCAATAGCCAGTAAGGAAAGAACAGGGGGTGGGACACGTGGAAATTCCTCCGTACCCACCCCCTCTTTTTTGTTTGTCAGAAAGAGGGAACAAGCTCCATGCGACCGAGTGCACGAGTGCTCGCTCTCGTCTCCGTCCTTGCCCTGGGTTTACTCTACGTGCTCCCCTTGTGGCGTATCACGCTGAAAGCCCCACAATACCCTGAAGGTGTTGTGATGTACATCTGGCTCCACAAACTCAGTGGACAAGTGGACCTCATCAGTGGTCTCAACCATTACATCGGCATGCGCCCTATTCGGCAGGAGGACTTCCCTGAGTTCCTCATCATGCCATGGCTCATTGCAGGCCTCATGGCCACCGGCCTGGCCGCCGTGGCTCTGAACAAGCGGTGGGCTCTGGGACTGTGGGTCGTCCTCTTCGCGCTCGTGATTGCGATTGGCCTGGCAGACTTCTATCGGTGGGGCTACGAGTACGGGCACAACTTAGATCCACGCGCCCCCATCAAGGTACCGGGAATGTCATATCAGCCCCCATTGATCGGACACAAGCAGCTTCTGAACTTCACGGCTTACTCCTATCCGGATGCCGGCGGTCTGGTCGCCTTTGCTGCTTTCCTGCTCGGAGCAACCGTCTTCGGTACAGAGTGTGTGCGGGCACGGCGACAGAGCCTGCCATGCATAGAACGTAGACCACAAGTCCCCTCCGTTGCATGAGCAAACAGCGTATTGTTGTTTCCATACTAGCAATGCTGGCCGCCTGCCAGCCACGACCTGAGCCCATCCGCTTTGGGGAGGATGTGTGCGTGTATTGCCAAATGGGCATCTCCGATCCACGCTTCGGCGCTGAGCTACTAACGCAGCAGGGACGTGCTTACAAATTTGACGCCTTGGAGTGCATGGTAGAGTTTGAGCGCTCTGGCCAAGTCCCTACTGAGCGCATCCACTCTCGGTGGGTTGTAGACTTCAGCCAGCCGGGTGAGTTGATAGCCCTGGAGTCGGCGGAATTCGTCTTTACTCCAGCCATCCATAGCCCCATGGGACTCAACGTCTATGCGGTTTTACAGGGACGTTACGAGGCCGACTCTCTCCTTCCACGGGGGCAGAAGCTCTCCTGGCAGGAAGTTGTGGAGCTGGTCCAGACCCAATGGCGGCAGGGTCCTCTGCAGGGCTCCCCACTACAGTAGGATGGCGCGCGGCAGGCACAGTTCAGCTTGGCACCTCTTCGGCTGCCTTGCCGTCGTACTGGCATCACACACCCCCGCAGCATCAGAACGCTTACTGGTTGGTCACGGTGGCTTCCCTACCCTGCAGGCAGCTCTGGCACAGGCTCGGGCTGGTGACACCGTGCACATTCTGCCAGGAGTGTACCGGGAGCGAGAAATAGACATTTGGGTCCCTCTCGTTATAGAAGCCTCTCCCGGAGCCACCTTGGATGGTGAAGGCGCGGGAGAAATCCTCCGTGTCCGAGCTTCCGGTACCGTCATCCGAGGCCTGACCTTCCGCCGTTCTGGAGTGAGCTTCCTTCGCGAGAACGCAGCGATCCGAATAGAGGGAGCCCACGACTGTCGCATAGAACGCAACCGGCTGGAAGGGTGCTTCTTTGGCATCTACCTCTCAAAGTCCGCCCGCTGTGTCGTCCAGTACAACGTGATCTTGGGAACTGCCGAGCGGGAAGCCACCTCCGGCAACGGGATTCATCTCTGGTACTGCCGGGACATCCTTGTCCGTGGCAACCATGTTGTACGACATCGCGACGGCATCTACTTTGAGTTCGTCCGCCATAGTACGGTGGAGCATAATGTCTCGGAGGACAACCTCCGATATGGCATCCACTTCATGTTTTCAGACAGTTGCTCATACCGTTTCAACCTCTTCCAGCGCAACAGCGCCGGGGTTGCGGTGATGTACTCACGGTTCATCCTGATGGAGAACAACCGCTTTGAGCACAACTGGGGAGAATCCACTTTCGGACTCCTGCTGAAGGACATTAGCCAAAGCCACGTGCGGCGCAATGTCTTCCTCAGCAACACCACGGCGCTGTACTTGGAAGGGTCAAACCACAACCTTGTGGACAGCAACCGTTTCCATGCTAATGGCTGGGCACTCCGCCTGATGGCAAGCGCCACGGGAAACACCTTCATTGCCAACAGCTTCGTCGCTAATACAGTTGACGCTACTACCAACAGCACACTCTCCTTCAACACCTTCCGAGCGAACTACTGGGATCGCTACCGAGGCTACGATATTGATCGTGACGGCTACGGCGATGTCCCTTTCCACCCTGTGAGTGCCTTTGGGATCCTGACAGAACGCTTCCCTGCGCTCCTCCTTTTCCTGCGGAGCTTCATCGCTGAGCTATGGGAGCTGGCCGAGCAGGTCTTCCCAGTCTTGACTCCTATGGCAATTGTGGATCCCACTCCACTCCTGGAGCCGCCTGCATGATAGAGTTCCACAACGTCGCCAAGCGCTTTGGGAAGATCCCCGTACTCCACGGGATTTCGCTCACCATCGAACCTGGCAGGGCCGTTGCCGTCTTGGGGCCCAACGCCTCGGGCAAGACAACTCTGCTGAAATGCCTTTTAGGGCTGGTACGCCCAGATGCTGGGGAAATCCGAGTTGACGGGCTCTCCATCGCCCACTCCCCGGATTACCGACGCCGAATTGGCTACATGCCGCAGCAGCCACACTTTCCGGAGAATCTACGCGTGGTCGAAGTCATTGAGTTAGTCAAGCGAGTGAGAGGTATCACGACCAGTGTAGAACTCCCTTACATTGAGCGTTTCCACCTGGGGACAGAGCTCCAGAAGCCAGTCCGAGCCCTCTCTGGGGGGACCCGGCAGAAACTGAGCGCCGTTCTGGCCCTTATGATAGCTCCCCACATTTTGATATTAGACGAACCCACTGCTGGTCTGGATCCAGCCGCCACCCGCGCCTTCAAGACAGAACTGTCGCAGCACCGAGCCCGTGGCTCCACCATTCTCCTGACCACCCACGTCCTCAGCGAGGTCCCAGAGCTGGTGGACGAAGTTGTCTTCCTCCTGGAGGGACGGCTTGCCTTCCGGGAGAGCGTAGCGGCGCTGATGACCTCCGCCAATAGCCAGCACTTTGACGAAGCACTCCTCTACCGGCTCCAGCAGACATGACACCGACCATCCGGACTCTGTGGGAATTCCAGCTCCGACATGCCCTACGAAGTCGGTGGCTCCTCTTCTACAGCGCTGGCCTCTTTCTGCTGACAACCCTGTTGTTCCGCTTCGGAGGTACAGCCGAACAGGTTGTTATCAGCTTGCTCAACGTCATCCTCCTCCTCGTCCCCTTGATTTCGCTGCTCTACGGGGTGCTCGGCATGAGCCAAGCCCGGGAGTTTCTGGAGCTGATGCTGGCACAGCCGCTCCACCGCCATGAGCTCTTCTGGGGAACGTTTGCCGGTATGGTACTCCCGCTGATGTTGGCTGCACCCCTCAGTATCGGTGTTCCATGGATTGTGCTGGTACGCGAACGTTGGGAGCTGTTCTCCACATTGGCAGTCGGCGCCATGGCGCTGACCCTTATGAATACCGCTTTTGGGGTTGCCTTCGCCCTTTGGTGGGAGGAGCGCTTGCACGCTGTTGGGACTGCTTTTGCTCTATGGTTTGCTCAGGCAGTGCTCTATGACAGCATTGCCCTGCTTTTGGGGCTGCTCCTGCACGAGTATCCCATTGAGCGCGCCTTACTGGTGCTCATGGTACTGAATCCCATAGACCTGGTCCGGGTTGCCACGCTGCTGCAGTTGGATGCTGCTGCCTTGCTGGGATATACAGGGGCTCTGTTACGTCACTTCCTGGGGAGTCTTGGCGGGCTCCTCTTCTGTGCCGTCGCGCTTGTAGGGTGGCTGCTTCTGCCGACTGCCCTTGCAGTACGCAGCTTCCTGCGCAAGGATTTCTGAGGGCGGAGGCGTTAGGTTCCTTTGGAGAGGTGCTCAGCGATTAGGGCTGCGGCACGCTGCGCAACCCCCGGCTCGCCTAACAATGTGCGGAGTCGTAAGAAGTGCTCCCATTGCCGCCGAGCGGCTGCGGGCTCCAGCAGTTGCATCACTGCCCGTGCCAACGCTGCTGGTCGAGCGTGAGACTGCAGAAACTCCGGCACTACAGCGCCGCCGAGCAGGAGATTAACCATCACTGCCGAAGGAAGCTGCACCAAGGCACGAGCAACCGTATACGACACCCACGACGTCCGGTAGAACGCCGCAAATGGCATTCCGCACAGTGCCGCTTCCAGCGTTGATGTGCCGAGCTTCACCAGTCCTGCGCGGCTATGGAGGAGGAGGGTATACGCATCCCGCTGCCACTCCCACGGTCCCTCTACGTCAGGGAAGCGATCCCAAGGTAGTGCTGGAGGGAGCAGGGCGTAGAACCGAACCTGTGACAGTTCCCGCTCCAAGAGCCAGACTACCTGACGCAGTAGAGGGAGGTGGTGCCGCAGCTCCTGCGGCCGGCTCCCTGGCAGTAATGCAACCTTGAAGGGCCGGTGCTCGGGGTCGGAGGGAGGCGCGGCCAGTTGAGGCTCATCCATGAGGGGATGTCCAACGAACGCGCAGCGGATCCCTGCGTGTTGGAAGAGCTCTAACTCAAACGGAAAGGCGACCAGCAAGAGGCTAACCGTCCGCGCCAGCGTCTGCAGCCGCCACCGTCCCCAGGCCCACACCTGCGGGGCAATGTAGTAGTAGACCGGAATCCCTGCCCGGCGGGCATGCTCAGCCAAGCGCAGATTGAAGCCGGGATAGTCCACGAGTACTACGGCACTTACTGAGCCACTCTGCAGAGTTGCCTCACACAGCTTCAGCAGGCGCCGAAAGAAACCGTAGCGGCGCACCACCTCCCAGAATCCGACAACACTCACCCGATGGAGTGGGGTCAGAGAATGCAACCCCTGGTCCTCCATCTGGGGGCCACCGATCCCGAAGAACTCCACCGTGGGCTCCAACTGCCGCCACGCAGCCATGAGCCGAGCAGCATACCGCTCGCCTGAAGGATCCCCAGCAACGAGGAAGATTCGCCGCCCCATCCATCAAGCTTCCAATCCTACCGAGCGACGCAGCGAAGCGATCTCCCGCGGAGTCAGATGCCGCGCTTGCCCCCGGGCGAGCCCCTGACATGTCAGGAAGGCGAAAGAGCGGCGGTGGAGCTTGATGACTCGGTAGCCCAGCTTGGCAAACGTACGATGGAGGAGGCGGTCCTGCCCCAGGATTTCGACGTACACACGCCGCCGGTCCTTGGGGTCCTGTTCCACGGCCGTTGCCTTTAGGGTTCCAGCGCGCAACTTTACGCCCTCCAGCAGATGTCGAAGGTCCTCTGTGCGAACTGCGCGATCCAATGTCACCGTATAAACCCGCGGCACCCGATACTGTGGATGGAGCAACCGGTTGGCCACCTCGCCATCGTTGGTCAGTAAAAGAACACCTGTGGTGTTGCGCTCCAGGCGCCCAACCGGATAGGTCCTCTCCTTGGTTCTCGCAAGCTGCATCACCGTCTTGCGCCCCTTTTCATCGTGGAGCGTACAGAGGTAGTCCTTCGGCTTATGGAGCAGGAGATACACCAGCTTCCGCTGCGAGCGTACCTGGTTACCGTCTACCGTCACTTCGTCCCACGGGAAGACCCGCATACCTATGACAGCGGGCTTACCGTTGACCTTGACGCGACCCTGGCGGATAAGCTCGTCGGCCTTGCGGCGGGAAGCAACCCCTGCATCCGCAAGGAACTTGTTAAGCCGAAAGCCTTGGAACTGCGACAACGTCTCTCGACGTTGCTCTGCCATCTTGCGCTCCTCGCCCTGAAGGAAACCGCCCACAAAAAGACGCACACGCTGCTGCCTGATTATCCAGCAAGCTCCAACACTTGTTGCATCACCTCCAGCGGTGAGATGCTCTCCATGCATTCATGGGTACCGATTGGGCACCGACGCCCACCGTGGACTGAACAGGGACGGCAGGGGAGCTGCCGGGCTATGAGGCGCGAGCGTGGCAGACGCGGTGCGAAGCCGAATTCCGGAACCGTGGGGCCAAAGATAGCAACGACCGGCGTTCCGACCAGCTCGGCCAGGTGGATTGGAGCACTATCATTCCCCACAACGCACCGTGCGCGCCGGAACAAGAGCAAGAGCTCTGCAATGCTGAGTTCCCCACACAGCGAAAGGGCTCCGCTGCGCTCAGCAATACTGGCACAGAGTCCTACTTCAGCAGCACTACCGGTGATGACGACAGCATGGCCTCGCTGACGTAGCAGCCACGCGAGACTGGCGTAGTGATGAGAGCTCCAGCGCTTCGTTGCCCACGCAGAACCAGGAGCTAGCACGATGACGGACGATGTTGGTGGTACGCCGGCCTCCTGCAATCGGTGTCGGAGTCGCCCGACAGCCCCCTCTGGGAAGCGAAGAGTGATAGGGATATTCCGAAGGTCCTGCCATCTCGACCCAACATCGGCAAACGGGGTCAGGAGCAAGAGGTTCCGCTCCACTTCGTGCAGATGCCAGCCGTAGGGCACGCGAGCGCTGAAAACCCACGGGAGTGCACTGCGATGGGTCCCCACCGAATACTGTGAGGAGCTCAGGAGCGTCAGCAGTGCCGTCCGAAGTGACCGATGAGGGACCAAGAGCAATTCTGCTCCCCAGCGACGTATGCGCTGTGCACACCGGCGCAATCCCGCTATGCCGGCATCAGCACCCCGCTTGTCATAGACCAGGACTTCGTCAACGGCCTCGGCACACTCTGCCAAAGGCGCTGCCGCCGGCGTCACCACCAGCATCCGCTGTGCCGCAGGATGGAGCTCTCGCAGAGCCTGTAGCAGAGGGAAGACGAGCGCCACATCGCCCAGGTATGCCATCTGCACGACAGCGATGCGCGAGAAGTCACGGAGCCGGGGTAACGCTCGAGGCATCTGCCGTAGGGCGTACGTACTTCCACCGCCGATGCTGCCACAACCATAGCTCCGGACGCTGGCGGATGACGGACTCCAGCCGCTGGAGGTAGCGCTGGGTCAGCTCCCGAACTCCTTCCGGGGTATCGGGCAGGTCCTCCGAGGGTAACTCCTCCAGTGGCACGACGTACGTGCCATCAGACTGGCGGAACGCAAAACCCAAGATGATGGGCACTCGAAAGCGGAGGGCAACGGCAGCAGGCATTGCATGGACGGGGACGACTACCCCGAAGAAGGGTAGCCACAGGGCAGTTTCGGGCTTTGCTCGCTGATCCGCCAGAAGGGCAACGGCCTCTCGCCTCTGGAGTGCCCGCGCCAGTGCCCAAGCAGCATGCTCCAGGTCAACGGTGCGGTTGCCCCAGCGCGTCCGGTAACGATTGAGCCAGTGGTCTGCCGCGGCATTTGCCTGCCGCTGAACGATGACCGTTACAGGAATCTCTAACCGACGCAGCGCCAGCCCCGCAGCGCACGCCAGCCACTCCCAATTCCCGAAGTGCCCTGACAGCAGTAGGAGCCCACGTCTCCGCCGTGCACACTCCGCAAAGAGCCCCGGATTGAGGAACCGAACCCGCTCCTCCAGCTCCTCTGCCCGAAGCCATGCCAGAGAGAGAATCTCCGCCAGCACGATACCGGCATTCGTACAGCACTGCCGCGCGACCTGCACGTGCCAAGAATGAGAGTGCTCAGGAAAAGCCTGCTGGAGATTCTCCACTGCGACGCGCCGGCGCAAAGGACTTGCCCACCACCAGAGCCGTCCCAGTGCCCACCCTACAGAGCGATACCACCGCCACGGTACGAACCGCAGTGCTGCCCCGATAATCCGTAGCAGGCCCACAAGACACCACTGCACAATCCGAGCCCCCATTGCTGCACGGAGAGCTCAGCGCTGCACCGCTTGGAGGCGCTGCCGATAGGCATCGTAGAGGCGACGCAGCAACTGCAAATCTTCCCACGCAGGGCGCTTCCACTGCGGATTTCGGAGCAGCGCCGCCGGATGGTACGTGACGACCATTACCAAGCCGTGAAAAGGGATTGCCCGCCCCCGAAGATCGGCAATCTTATAGTCCCTCTGCAATAAGGCTGCTGCAGCAGTCGCTCCTAAAGCCAAAAGAAACGCCGGCTGGATTAGTTCTAACTGCTTCCACAAATACGGACGACAGGTTTCTATCTCCTGCGGCATGGGACGCCGGTTGTTCGGTGGACGGCATTTGAGAATGTTACAAATGTAAACGTCTTCACGGCGAAAGCCGATCGCCTGTAGCATGCGATTGAGGAGCTGTCCCGCAGCACCTACGAAGGGCTCCCCGCGAGCATCCTCCTCCGCCCCAGGGGCTTCTCCGACAAGTACAATGTCCGCGTTCGGATTGCCTACACCGAAAACGAAGTGGGTGCGCGTTAGTCCCAACGAACACTTAGTACACGTGTGGATGTGCTTGTAAAGTTCCCCTAAGCTCTGACTTTGCTGCCATTCAGGCACCGCGCTAAAGAGGTCCTCCCCTCCGACCACAGCCATACGAAACCGTGGGAGCCGTACACTAGGGAGCAGAACCTCTGTCTCTGTGACCAAAGAAGGTCTCGACGACGAACTCGCTCCCGCTGACTTCGCGGCTGACACCATCGCTGCCTGTCGCAACACACTTACAGCTTCCCCCGAAGAAGGCTGCCCATAAGCACGCTTCCCCAGCAACTGCTGCCGAACTTGTATCCACTGCTGAAGCTGCACAAGGACTTTAGACCTCTCCATCATCACACATCCAAATGCTTGACAAAGAGGGCGTTGCGCTCTATAAACTCCCGTCGCGGCTCTACTTTATCGCCCATAAGCATATCAAAGGTGCGAGTGGCCTCGGCTGCATTTTCGATTGTGACCTGGAGCAGTGTCCGCGTCTCCGGGTTCATCGTTGTCATCCACAGTTGCTCTGGGTTCATCTCGCCTAACCCCTTGAAGCGGGTAACGGTGATGGATTCAACCCGTGCTCCATCGGCTCGCAAGCGTTCCAGGATGGCATCTCGCTCTTGGTCCGAGTATGCGTAGAATTCCTGCTTGCCATGGGCAATCTTGTATAGGGGTGGCTGCGCAATATAGAGCCGCCCCTCGTAGATAAGCTCGCGCATGTAACGGAAAAAAAGTGTTAGCAGGAGGGTGCGGATGTGGGAACCGTCAACGTCAGCATCTGCCATCAGGATAATCTTTCCATAACGCGCTTTCGAGATGTCAAAGCTCTCGTCAAAGCCTCCACCAATAGCAGTGATAATTGTGTTGATTTCGTCGTTTTCCAAAATTTTGACCAGCCGCGCCTTCTGCACGTTGAGGATCTTACCCTTCAGGGGCAGCACTGCCTGGAAGCGGCGGTCACGCGCTTGCTTGGCAGAACCCCCGGCAGAATCACCCTCTACAAGGAACAACTCAGACTCATCGGGATTACGGGATGAACAATCCGCCAGCTTTCCCGGAAGGGATGCGCTTTCCAAGGCACTTTTCCGCCGCACTAACTCCCGTGACTTCCGGGCAGCGATGCGCGCCTCGGCCGCCAGCAACGCTTTTTCCATGATCTTGCGGGCAACCCCGGGATTTTCCTCCAAATACCGCCCCAACTGTTCGTTGACCAATGAGCGGACAATGCCCTCCACTTCGCCGTTGCCCAACTTGGTCTTTGTTTGCCCTTCAAACTGGGGCTCAGCAATCTTGACAGCGATAACGGCCGTTAGTCCCTCGCGAAAATCGTCCCCCACTAACTGAACCTTCGCCAGGTTGTTCGCCTGAGCATAAGCATTCAGCGTGCGCGTCAACCCTGAGCGGAACCCCGTCACGTGGGTACCCCCTTCGGCAGTATTGATGTTGTTAGCATATGAAAGCACTCGCTCCTCGTAGCCAGTATTGTACTCCAAAGCTATGTCCACGTACACATCGCTCCCCGACTCCCCGGGCAGACGTCCAGAGAGGAAAA
>JANWXA010000189.1 GCA_025055465.1 Candidatus Kapaibacterium sp. | reverse complement strand
CGTTACAAGCCTGTACGGAATCCGTCCGGGTGACCCCGTGGAGCTGAGGCGGCTAATGCGGTATACGGCCAAGCTGCTGCGAACGGAGCCACGGCCTGTGGTGGTCTGGTTCCCTCAGGGAGAACTCGTACCGTACGGCAGCCCGATTCGGTTTGCTCGAGGCTTGGAGTTTCTGCTGAGGTGCGCAGAAGCGCCCCTGTGGGTGCAGACCGTGGGCATATATCCGCTGCTGTGGGAACATGTACGGCCGGAGCTCTACGTGGGCTTTGGCCAAGGCTGGCTTCTGGAGCCTTGCTTTGCGGGGCCGACTGTAGAGGAGCTTTCTGCAGCGTTAGTGGAGGAGCTGCGGAGGCTGGAAGTTGCTGTCCGCCAGCGCGGTCCATTCCGGGTACTACTGGAAGGGGTGCGTTCACCACACGAGGCGCCTCACGAGGAGACGAGCGTGAAGTAGTCGCCGTTGCCCTCAACGTGGATTTGGAGGACTCCAGCTCGGGTGAGCCGTACCAGAATCTGTCCAGCGCGGCGGCGTGAGATGTTGACCAGCCGGGCAAACTCTGCTACCGTAATCTTACCGTGCTGCTCCAGGAACTCAAAGAGCGCCCGCTCCCGCTGCCCAATACTGATAGTCACTGGCGGAGCATCCGGACGTTGGGTGGCCAAAAGACGCGCCATCTCGCGGGTGGCTAACACAGACTGGTCCTGGTAGCGGATGAACACCGACCCATGGCGCTGCCCTGGGATGACGACCCGATGGGGACGCTGGGGGCTGGCAGGGACATGGACGACCACGACGTCCTTGCCCTCCAGAGACACGATCCACACTTCTGCACTCAGCGGCGGCTCAACGTAGAAGGAGCAGGCTAGGCCAATGAGTTCGATCTCCTGCTTTTCGCTCTCCACTCCGACGATACTCCGGTTGTCATCCACCCCGAAGAGCAGGTAGCCGCCTTGTGTATTGGCAAAGGCGCAGAGCTCTTTAGCGATCTTCTCTGGGGATGTGAAGCGCCGCTTGAATTCCACGGTCTGCGATTCACCACCAGCGATGAGCTCCTGCAACTGGTGCCGTGTCATCGCTCCCTCCCCAAATGCTGTAAGACGGGCTCCGCTGGGTTTAGCTTTCGCGGTATCGCTGGAGCGGTAGAGGGACCCACCACGTGTTTGCCCAGTAGCCAGGCCGTACGGCGAAGAAGCGCACGTTCTGGAAGCGGCGGTGGTAAGCTGCCGGATACTCGGGCGACCACAAGAACGTGTAGGGCTGCTCTTCGTGGATAATCCGCTGGAACTCCCGCATGTACTCCAGCCGCTTCTTCGGGTCAAACTCCCGGCGGTTCTTCTCCAGCAGCTCGTCAACCCGCGGGTTGATGAAGCCCACGTAGTTAGAGCCGCGATTGAAGGCCTGCGAGGAGTGCCAAATCTGGTACGGGTCGCTCGGGATGGGGTCAGCGACCCATCCTAAGATGGTGGCATCAAACTGGTGCGAGCGCACCTGCTGCAGGAAGGTTGCCCACTCCAGCTTCTGCACCCGGGCGCGGATCCCAACTTTTTGCAGCTCGTCGACCAGCAGCACAGCGATGTTCTCCCGAATCTCGTTGCCGGCGTTGATGAGGAAGGTGAACTCAAAGGGGATGCGTTTGCCGTCCACGAGCTTGTCCAGGACACCGTCACCGTCGGAATCGCGCCATCCAGCTTCGGCCAAGAGCTGGCGGGCACGTTCGGGGTTGTACTCGTAAGGCTTCAGGGTAGTGTCGTATTCAGGACGCCCTGGGTAGATTGGACTGTTCACAGGGCGGGCATACCCCAGCATGATGGTGCGGATGAGTGCTTCGCGGTTGACCAGGTGCGAGAGGGCCTGCCGAACCCGCTTGTCGGAGAAGAAGGGACGTCGGAGATTCCAACCGATGTACGAGTAGCTGGTCTGCCCGTAGGTAACTTTTCGTAGGTACGGCGTTGCAGTCGTGTCCAGCATCTCCTCGAAGAGCTTCGGTGGGATGTAGGCCATGAAGTCAATGTCGCCGTTCTTCAGTGCGCTGAGGGCACTGGTGCGCTCGCTGATGACGCGGTAGACAAGCTGGGCTGGGTATCGGCGGGCCCAGGGGTTACGGTCCCCATTCCAATACCGCTCATTGCGCCGGAGGCGGACGTACTCCGTGGTCTTCCACTCCTGAAGCACGTACGGACCGCTGCCGATGATGTACTGCGGACTGCGGGAGCGCTCCGGAGCACGGAACCAGGTAGCGAACTCCTGTAGAGCAGGGTTCCGAGCCGCAGCAGCCGTATCGTTTGTCTCAGCAATCGTGTAGCGGTCCGTCAGTCCCTGGGGGTCAAAGATGTGTTTGGGCAAGATGGACAGTCCGCCCAGAAAATACTCGGCCAGGAAATAGGGCTCCCGCATGCGGATGATAACCGTGAAGGAGTCAGGCGTGGAGACGTCGGCGACGTTGTCGTAGTAGTTCCGGAGGGCCGCGGCCTCCACGACGTAGGGGTTTTTGACCGCTTTGAGGGTGAAGAGAACGTCGGTGCTGGTGAGCGGATGCCCGTCGGAGAAGTACACATTGCGGCGCAGCCGGAAGCGATACGTGAGGCGATTGGGACTGATGGTCGGGAGGCTATCAGCAATATTCGGTTCCAGCTCTAGCGTCTGGGGGTTCTGGAAGAGCAGTGACTCAAAGATGTGCGTGTTGATTTCCTGGCTGGTAGCGTCGTTTGCTGTCAGTGGATTGAGGCTCTCGGGGTCAGCGAGGATGTGAATAATGGCCCAGTCGCCGAAGACGGGCTGTGCAGTGTCAGCGCCTTCCAGGGAGAAATCCATGTGCCTGGTTCCACAGCTACAGAGGAGTAGCATGCTGGTGAGCATTCCGCTCCGGAGCCGCCCCCAATGCGCGTATTGCAAGAGAATGGGCATGGCTTATTCTTCGTTGGCACGAAATGTGGAGACGAACCGAAGGTCGTATTCTCGCGACTGTCCACGTTGTCGTTCGGCAAGAGCCGAGTCTATTCGCAGTGTTAGGGCCTCTGCGGTGTGGATTCCAGCAGAGTGTAGAGCGTGGTTCAGAGCAATGGCTTCGGCGATAACGGCTATGTTCTTGCCCGGGAAGATCGGCAACGTCACGGTCTCAACGTCCACGCCCAGGATTGGAAGGAGTCTGGGATCCAATCCCAAGCGGTCGTAGGGTTTGGTCTGGTCCCATTCTTCCAGCTCTACGATGACATCCAGCCGTTTGTATGGGCGCACAGCCCGAATGCCGAACATCTGGCGAACATCAAGGACGCCGAGGCCACGGATTTCCAATAGGTGGTGTGTGATTTTGGTGCTGGTACCGATGAGTGCCTGCTCGCGTTTCTTTGTGAAAACGACTATGTCATCGGCGACGAGTCGGTGCCCTCGGGCGACTAAGTCCAGAGCAACCTCGCTTTTGCCAATACCGCTGCGGCCAACCAGCAGAAGCCCTAT
>JANWXA010000188.1 GCA_025055465.1 Candidatus Kapaibacterium sp. | reverse complement strand
CTGGAGCTGGGCGGTAGCGATCCTTACATCGTTCTAGAGGATGCAGACTTAGAAGCAACCGTCGAAACATGCGTTGCTGCACGCCTTGTCAACAGCGGACAGAGCTGTATTGCAGCAAAGCGCTTCATCGTCGTCGAGCGCATTCGCCCCAGCTTTGAAGAGGCCTTTATAGAAATAATGCGACAGCAGGTCATGGGCGCACCGAGCGACCGCGGCGCAACACTTGGACCCTTAGCGCGGCAAGACCTGCGGGACGCTCTCCACCGGCAAGTACAAGAAAGTGTCCAGCGCGGTGCCCGCCTCTGTCTTGGTGGAGAAATCCCTAACCTGCCCGGCTGGTTTTATCCACCAACCGTTCTTACGAATGTTTGTCCTGGTATGCCAATATTCGACGAAGAGACGTTTGGCCCAGTCGCAGCCATCGTTCCAGCCCGGGACGAGCAGGAGGCTATAGTGCTAGCAAACGCCTCCATGTATGGGCTTGGCGCCGCCGTATTCACACAAGATCGCGATCGCGGGGAGTACATCGCACGAAATCTTCTGCATGCAGGCTCCTGCTTCGTCAACGCCTACGTGCGTTCTGATCCACGCCTTCCCTTCGGCGGCATCAAGCACTCGGGTTGGGGACGGGAGTTGTCCGTCTTCGGTATTCGGGAATTTGTCAATATCAAAACAGTGTGCATCGCCTAATTGTACCGGGCTCCCTCGGCAATCCAACGCCGAACACCCCGGCGTTGATTGTCTGTACTCAGCTCACGAGGATCGGGCTGATGAGGTAATCGTGCTTCCAAAATCTGTTGCAGCACACTGGCATCGGGCTCTCCCGGCACAACTAAACCAGGACGTTCCCACAGGTGTGCATATTCCTCCAGAACAACTCCTCCGGACCGGCCACCCCTATCGTGACAGCCGACGAGCGCACATCCCCGACGCAGAAAGGGCTGGACATGCAGGCGAAAACTAACATTACTGTCAGGGAAGATCACGTTAGGAGGGCTGGGCTGAAAGGGCGAACCGTTACATCCCGCGAAGAGCAGGTAAGATACGGTCGCCACAACCATACCTTCAATAACTCTCCTCCTCCGATGGGAAGCGTTGTGCGCGGACATCATCAGCATATTGAGCCACAACCTGACGAATACGCTCAGCAAGGTTCTCGTATCGGCGCACGAAACGGGGTCGGAAGTCAACCGTCAGCCCCAGCATGTCCGTATAGACCAAAACCTGCCCATCACAATGGACTCCCGCCCCGATCCCAATAGTAGGAATAGCAAGCGATCGGGTTACTTCTCGGGCTAATTCCGCCGGAATCTTTTCCAGCACCACAGCAAAGGCGCCAGCTTCCTCTAACAACTTCGCGTCCCGAAGTATCTGTTGCGCCTCCTTCGGCTCCGTTCCTCGAACCCGGTATGTACCAAACTGGTGAATGCTTTGTGGAGTCAGGCCCAGATGGCCCATGACAGGGATACCAGCCGCCGTCATTCGAGCTACGGTCTCGACAACACGTTCACCTCCCTCCAGCTTAACCGCCCCAGCACCTCCCTCTTTCATGACGCGACCAGCATTCCGAAAGGCTTCTTCCACAGATATCTGATAGCTCATGAAGGGCATATCGGTAACAACCAATGCGCGGCGCACCCCACGGACAACTGCCTTAGTATGGTAGATCATTTCCTCCAGCGTCACCGGTATAGTGGTCTCATGTCCCTGAAAAACATTGCCCAGGGAATCACCCACTATAATAACATCCACACCGACCTCATCAAAAATGCGTGCTATAAGAGCATCATAGGCGGTCAAGCAGACAATCTTCTGACCCGCCTCTTTCATCTGACGAAGACGCAGGGTCGTAACTCGGCGCAAGTGTTCACGCTCACCGGATGTATCACTATCTCGCATAAGCGGCTAAGTCGGGTCCATTTACAGCGGGTAGCCTCACGGACCGAGGACAAATGCGCCGCCCTGTGTCTGGTTCCTTATCTGGGCCCGCCAGAGGTAAATGCCAGGGCAGCGCGGCAAAAACGGTAATTTCCATCGAGCCCCTCCAGCAGGAACCCATAGCCGTTGATGTAGTAGGCGACGCCCCACAAGATCACTGATTATGAGCTCAACCCAGCATGCTTCGGAGGTGCGAACTTCCACAACAAGGGATGCATCTGGAACAGGTAATACGGTAACAGAAACGGCAGGGCCCAACTCTGCTACTGAAACCGGCCTGCGTCCCACGCCTTTCAACAGGGTCTGGGTTGGGGAGTTCGACGCTGTACTCACAACACGCACAGCCGCCGTCCGCTCGCCCTCCTGCCCGGGCGCAAAGCGGATGCGGAGAGTCATTGTAGCATTAGGCTGCAGCTCTGCCGGCAGGGTCGGAGGATTGAGCACTTCGTATTCGCCAGCCGCTGCCACCACGGGCACAAGCTCAACCGCTGTGACACGAAGCACGGTGTCGCCAGTGTTCTGGAGCGTCAACAGCCGCGTTCTCGAAAAGCCGATCTCCACTGTATCAAAGTCGAGGGCTGGAGGAGCCGAAAGCTCCTTCCGCACGCTTGTACGCGCATAGTCGAAATCTAAGTAACCCACAACATCTCCCACAGTCCACAGACGGGCTCGTGGCTCGATGGCTACTCCTGCCCCAGTTGTCACTGCCGCCCCGGCTTCCATTGTTAGCACTGGACGCCAGTCACGGCCTAAGTTTGCTGTACCTAAAACGGCGCCGTTGAGGCCCAAGAGAAAGCTCTCCCACGAATTCGGGGGGGTATAGCTGGATACGGGTACAAAGCCCATACCAGTTAAATTGGCTACGTTCGTTTGCCATGTGACACCGCCATCGGTAGAGGATGCAACCATATACGGGGCATTCTGTGCTGTCGTAGGACGGTAAACTGCTATACCCTCACGCCCATTGCGGAAAACGACGTGGGTAACGTAGCCTGAGATACCTGATAGCTGACTGACTTGCCAATTCTGCCCGCGATTGGTGCTTCGGAAGATCCGACCCATCGTCGTCCCGAACCAACACGTGTCGCCGAGCCAACAAACAGATCCAACCAGCCCCGCTTCGCCACTAAGTGGAGGTGGCACCGCCGCAACACGCTGCCATGTCTGTCCTCCATCCGTCGTACGCCCAATACCCCAGGCGGTACCGACAGGATCGCCTAAAAAGAGACCCTCAAGATCGTTGAAAAACCGGATGTCGTTGACAAAGGACGTTATCGCAGACACCGACGTGCTCTGCCATGTGCTACCCCCCGATTGGGTCCGGTAGATTGCTGCCTGCCCATTGGATGGACCGCTTCCAGCAAATGCCCGTTGCGCATCTAAAGCGAAGATCGCATACACAGGGACGCTGGCTATTGAACCCGCTACCGGATCTTGCCCCATAGCGTAGCGCAGAAATATCCCCTGCTGTTCCCCATACGTTCCAACAGCCCAAAGCAGGTTGGGTTGCGGCGCGTGGGCAGAATAGAACATATACAG
>JANWXA010000187.1 GCA_025055465.1 Candidatus Kapaibacterium sp. | reverse complement strand
AGACGCGCTACATTCAGGGTGTAGTGCCCGCAAGGGCGTGCAGGTTCGAGTCCTGCGCCGGGCACGCAGGAACAAGAGGGCGTTATTCTGGCAAGGCCTTTCAATAATGGGGAAAACATCACCACTTTACGCCCTGTGTCTGTGGTTTATTCTGCAGTGGAGCGGCCCAAAAGGTTTTTGCGTACCCCTGCCACAAGCCGTACCGGATAGTGTGCAGCGCAGTGCTCCGGTCAAGTCTCCAACGGGAGCAGCTCTGCGCTCGCTTTTGTTACCGGGTTGGGGGCAACTCTATGTCGAAGCATACTGGAAGGCCCCAATTTTTTTCCTGGGCAATGCCGTCAGTGCATATTTGACGATCGCCAATCATCGGGAATATCTGCGATACCAAAGGCGCTTGGAGGAGGCGCAAGCTCGCGGTGAGCCTTGGCAGACTGTGGCTCTGCTTCGGGCCTATCGGGCGACGTACGTAGAACGGCGTGACGTTGCCTTGGCATTCTGGGCAGCAGCCTACATTTTGGCGGTGGTGGATGCTTACGTAGAGGCGCATCTATCCAGCTTTCAGGTTGATGACCGACTCAGCACGCAGCCTATGCTGGCTCCGGCGGTGATGGGCGTGAGCTTGTCACTGCGGTGGTAGCTATTCCACGGTGACGCTTTTCGCTAAGTTTCGGGGCATGTCTACGTTACAACCTCGCTCGATAGCCGTATAGTATGCCAGTAACTGAAGGGGGATAACAGTCAGTACAGGCGTCAGCAAGGGCAGAGTTCGAGGGATAGGAATGACGTGATTTGCCACGGCTGCAATGTCTGGGTCGTTTTCATCTGCAATGGCTATCACCTTGCCACGCCGGGCTCGGATTTCTTCAATATTGGCGAGGACTTTTTCGTAGAGCTCGTCGCGCGGGGCAATGACCACAGCGGGCATATTCTCATCAATAAGAGCAATAGGGCCGTGCTTCATTTCGGCAGCGGGGTAGCCCTCAGCATGGATGTAAGAAATCTCCTTCATCTTGAGAGCGCCTTCCAGGGCGATAGGGAAATTGACTCCCCGTCCCAGGTACAGAAAATTGGTTGCATGCGCGTAAGAGCGGGCAATATCCTGGATGAAGTCGCCGCGACTCAGAATAGTCTGAATCTTGTCGGGGAGGCGAAGCATTTCTGCGGCAATTTCCTGGGCTTGAGTGGCGGACAGATGGCGCATGCGCCCCAGATATAGTGCTAGCAGCATTAGGATTGCTAACTGGGAGGTGAAAGCTTTCGTAGAGGCAACACCAATTTCAGGGCCGGCATGGATATAAACCCCAGCGTGGGTTTCGCGGGCAATGGAGCTCCCCACGACATTGACAATCCCCAAAACCGTGGCACCGCGCATCTGTGCCTCCCGGACGGCAGCCAAAGTGTCAGCGGTTTCCCCGCTTTGGGAGATAGCGACGACGACGTCATCCGGAGAGAGCACTGGGTTACGGTATCGGAATTCGGAGGCGTATTCTACTTCTACTGGAAGGCGTGCCAGCTCTTCGATCCAGTACTCGCCAACCAAAGCAGCATGCCATGAAGTACCACAGCCGGTCAGGATAAGCCGGTTGGCTCGACGAAGCGTCTGCTCGACACTGCGTAATCCCCCTAACTTGATGTTGCCTTCGTGTGCTAAGAGGCGGCCACGACAGGCGTCGCGAAACGTCTCTGGCTGCTCGTGGATTTCTTTGAGCATGAAGTGAGGGTATCCCCCTTTCTCAATGCGTTCCAGGTCGAACTCCAGCTCCAATAGTTCGGCCGATGTCGGAATGTCGTCGATGGTCTTGGTCTGGCAACCGGAGCGCGTGAGGATGGCCAGCTCGTCATCGGTCAGGTAGAAGACTGACCGGGTATACTCCACAATGGCTGTAGCGTCGGAGGCAACGATGTACTCGCCGTTGCCGACCCCGATGACAATGGGGCTACCGCGGCGCGCTGCAATCAAGATGTCGGGATGGTCTGCTGAGAGAACAACCAAGCCGAAAGTGCCCTGGACTTCGGAAAGGGCGGTACGCACAGCAAGTTCGATATCACCATATTGTTCGTAGAGGGCACCGATAAAAACTGCCAGTACTTCTGTGTCGGTATCGGAGCGGAAGGCGTATCCATCTTCCTGGAGTTTTGCCTTGAGGGTAGCGTAGTTTTCAATGATACCGTTGTGTACGATGGCAAGACGTCCGGAAGCATCGGTGTGAGGGTGCGCGTTGCGGTCAATCGGCTCACCGTGTGTTGCCCAGCGTGTGTGTCCAATACCGACGGTAGCGGGCAAATCGAGCCCGTTCAGCATAGATTCTAACTGGGCAACTGTGCCGGCATGCTTGACGATGTAGAGTCCTTCCCCGTGGGGGAGGGCAATGCCGGCAGAATCATAGCCTCGATACTCCAGCCGCTTGAGGCCATTGAGGAGCAGGGGGAGCGCTGTACGATGACCGATGTACCCCACAATACCACACATGGACACGCGATTTCCCACGCGGTAAGACCAAGGTAGAACAAATATAGGAGACGAAGCCGCAACAGGCAGGCCGATATGTGCTCGACCAGCAAAGGTAGGGAAAGCCGCGTCCCAAAACAATAATTTAGCAAGTCAGTAACTATGCAAGGGAGCGGGATTGGGGAGGATCATACGGACACACACTGCACACCGCGCTGCCTTTCTTTTGCTTATTGGGCTTACGGGGGTTGGGATAATCTATCTTCCTGTATGGCATGGAGATGCGGCGATTTACCTGCCATATGTCCGCTCATTATGGGAACGGGGACGCTGGATGGAGTTCAACCTCGGGGAGATGTCGTCGGGGGCGACGAGTCCGCTCTGGCTACTGTGGCTTCTGCCATGGTATGGGTTGTTCGGAGTGATGGGACTCAAGGTCGCAGGTGGCATTATGGTACTTTTAGCGGTGCTCGCCGCATACGGACAGGCTCTCCGGATAGGAATGTCCGTGTGGGAGGCGTTGTTGCCTGCTGCGGTGGTTGCTTACTGCGTTGCTCCTGCGGGATTTCTGGGGTATGAAACACCGCTGGCGGCGCTGGTGAGTATTGCGTGGGCGGGGCTGATCCCTCCGGAAGATACCGTTGCCAAGCAGAGGCCGTGGGTAGGCCTTATGGCAGCGCTAACTCCACTGGTCCGTCCAGAAATGGCGATTTTGGTTGGGGTATATGCACTCGTTATGCTCTTTCGGCGCCGGTGCCCTCTATTACCGTGGTTGTTAGTTGGGGGGATAATAGGGCTGCTATACTACGGGTGGATGCACCTTGCTACTGGGAGCTTCTCTGCCTCCAGTTATTGCCGGTCGTTTGCGCTGCGGGAAATGGCGGAGCTTCGCGTCTGGGGTTTTTCGTTCCATCTTGGGCTACTTATGGAGCTGCTCCGGAGCGGGTTGCTGTTCGTTGCGGCTGGAGCGGTCGTAGGAGGGTGGTTTCGCCGGGCGCAGTGGCAGGCTCCCCAATGGCAGTTAATGATCCTGAGTTTCATTGCCTATGCTCTGTTTT